>JAKSRB010000040.1 GCA_024403825.1 Ruminococcus sp.
AAGGGTCTAAATCTAATTCTTCCTCTTGTATATTAATACTGGAACAAGCAGCCTTCTGTAACATTGCCTTTTTAGTTCCTTCCACTCCTGTGATTTGTTCATGTTTTTTCCTTCTTTCTTTGTAATAAGTGCCATAAGGCCTAAACTGTTTTTGTAATATAAGCAATTATAATTAATCTGTAATTTAGTCCAAATAACACTTACTGCATAATAAGTAAATCAAAACGCCTTTTAATCATTAATTTGACCACAAGGCAAATTATAAAAATATTAAAGCCCACAATCTTTGATTGACTGTGGGCGTCTTCTTTTTGCGATATATTTACTTTATTAACAACGAGATTTATTTTTCTACTCTTATACAGCGGACGGTTCTTCGGGTTTGATTACCTTTGTTACAAGTTAAGAGAGTTAAATCCCAATCTGTTTTATCTGTCAGTTTGTCAACATATTCTGGTTTGAGCGTTTCGGCGTAGTCAACAACATAATGAAGAACTCTGTCGTCAGCTGTTGTGAGATAAACATCGGTATTTGGCTTAATGAATCTGATAGAATTAAAAATTGAAGAATAGTTATGACCAATTATAACAATATCATCAGAAAAATATGAGCCTGAATAAACACAAGGTGCAATTTTTAACTTATCATAGCTCCAGCTATCCATAACCGGCAGAGATATATTATAATCAGGAATTTCTAAAATTCCAATATAATAGTTGCCTTCTATTTCAATTGTAGGCATTTCTTTTTCAAGCTCTACATCTGTATCCTTTTTGGTTTCAAATTGCTCTACAACGTCCTCAGAGATCTTTTGAGCGTTAGATGACTCGTATGTATTATAACCAACTATAGCTAACGCTATGAGCAAAAGCACAGTTCCAATAATCATTGAAATTGTGCCTTTAGATTTATTCTTTATATTATTCATCTTCTTTTTTCTTTCTTGCATAACCATTTACAAAAGCAATAACTCCTAAGGAAGAAAGAATTGGAACTGGCCACCATAGCTGACCTGTTTTCGGAATGTTTGGCTTGTCGGGCTTATCTGGCTTTGTTGAATCGTTTGAAGTTGTAGTTTTATCTGATGGAATATCAGGCTTATTTGGTTTTGTTTGCTCGTTTGGAGTAGTAGGCTTTACTGTTGGATTTTCAGGTTTGTCGGGTTTTGATGGATTGTTTGGAGATGTAGTTTTATCTGGTGGGTTATCAATGTGGTCACTCTCGACGTCAGTGCTTGCCTTAGGTGTTGCATCAACATCATAAACCAACTCTCCATCAACATCCATTGGAATTGATACTAAAAATGATTTGATTGTAACATAATTATCAGAAACTGTTGACTGAACAACTAAATATATACCTAAATCAAGATTATCAAATTTGACCTTTCCCTCGTTGTTGACATTGATTGTTTTTCCTTCAATATCATGGCTCTTTACGTAATAAGCAAGGCTGATAGCAAGGCTTGAAGATTCTAAATCTGATAAATCCAAACCACAGTTTTTCATTTCATCAGTAAATTCAAATGAATAAATGCCATTATTTTCAACAGGATATGCTATCTGATAAGCTGTTAAACTACCTCCTGTTACTGTATTTCCGGTATTAGCGTCAATAAGAGTAATTGAAATTGAACCACGTCTGGACATATCAATTGGAGTTTCTGCTGCAACAGCAAAAGCTAAAACGTTTGCAGATAAAGCAACAACTATTGCAACTAAAACAGAAATAATTTTATTCAGCTTTGGCATATTATTCACCTCTTTTCTTCTTTCTTTTGGTTGTAGTAAACGCAACCCAAACAATTAATATAGGAAGTGCTATTGCTACGGCAACAAGCTTTGGCTCAATCTGAATCGCCTCAGCAACAACATGAATTTCTTTTTCCTCTTTAGTAATTCTGTGGCCTCTGACCAAGAGCCTATGAGTATTTATACCATAGGGTGTACAGGTTACAAGAGTGCAATAATCCTTGCCATCCTCAATCAGAAGCTTGTCAACCTCAGCAGGTAAAACAGTTAAAATCTGGTCTACCTCATAAGTTAAGCTTTCATCAAGGGTTACTATAGTAAATTCGTCACCATCAATCAGTTTATCAATATCCGTAAAAAGCTTTGCTGATGGCAAGCCCCTGTGACCAGATAAAACACAATGTGAGCTTTCTCCACCTACAGGAAGAGAAGAGCCTGCAATATGTCCAATACCTACCTGCAATACATTTTCCTCAGTGCTGTGATAAATAGGAAGCGAAACATTGATTTTGGGAATTTCAATGTACGCCATAATTCCTGTTCCCATTACATCAAGTATTCCGTTATATTCTTCGATTTCCGCCTTAGAGGGATTAAAATTGAATTCTTCCTTTGCAAGCCTCTTGTTATATTCAACTGCCTCGTCCCACATATCCTTATATGTTCTTTGGTCAAGCTTTGCTATAACATCAGCATAGGTTGCAATAGCCTCAGATTGGTGCATTGAATTTATATAGTTACTTACTGTTGGATACAGCATTAAAGACAACCCTGCAAGGAATATCAAAGCAAATATCACTGTTGAGAGATATTTTTTCATACAGAGTTCTCCTTACTGTTGTATCATTGGGGAGCATTTAAGCTCCCCAGAACAACAAATTTGTAAAAAAGCAAAAGTTTAATTATGCCTCTGTAACACTTGTGCGCTTCTTAGTTATAAGAAGAACTGCAGCGCCAAGAACAAGAATGCCACCAAAAGCATAGAACATTGTTGTACCAATGCCACCTGTTGAAGGAAGAAGTGAACCAGCCTTATTGATTACCTGAACACCGCCTGAAGCATAAGTGCCTGCGTTTACAGTTGCATCAAGGTTAGCATCGTCAATTACAACAGCAACACGATTCTTAAGAATTGTGTAACCATCTGGCTGCTTTGTTTCCTGAAGGTAATATGTTGTATCGCCATCAAGACCGTTAATTGTAGCCTCACCAGCTTCAATCTCAACGCCTGTCTCTGTGCCTACAGCAAGACGATATACGCCGTCTGATACCTTAACAACCTTAATTTCGTTGCCATCTGTTGCAGCGTCATAAAGCTTAAACTTAGCACCTGTGATAACTTCATTATCAGCATCAGTCTTTACAAGGTCAAACTTGAATGTGTAAGTTTCTGTCTTATCTGAAGGTGTCTCAGGGAACTCATCAGGAGTTGATGGGTCGTTATCAACGTCAATCTTATTACCATAGGTAAGATTTGTTGTATTGTCGTTTGAATCAGTTGAGATTTCAGCACTTTCATTAAGAACAGCTGAGTATGTTACAACGATGTTTGTGTCAGCTGTGATTGAGTCAAGATATGTCTTAGCAAAAACGATTTCGAAAGTGCAACCATCTGTGCAGGATGTTGATACAGTATAATCTGTACCTGCTGTTAAACCAGCAATAGCGATTGAAGATGCATCAAGAGTAAATCCTGCTTCCATCTTATCGTGAAGAACATAGTTTACAGCACCCTTCTTAGCAGCGATTGTTGTCCTGAATTCTACTGTATCACCAATTGCGGCTGTATTTGATTCGCCCCAGGCTGATGTTGAATCTTCCTTAACTTCCTTTGTAACTGTAGGAGCTGAGTTTTTGTCGTTAACTGTTGCATCTGGCTTTGTTGTGTTGAGTGAACAAACAGCACCAAGAGTTGAATCAACAAGGTAATAACCAAGTGAAAGACCTGTGAATGAAACGCTTGTGCCAGTAGCAGTCTTTGTTTGGGTAGCAGCAATTGAGTTTTCTGCGATGTAATTCTTTGCATCCTTAGCAAAAGCAGCAACATCAGCTGTGTCAATCCATGATACATAGCCCTCAGCATCTACTTCAAAGTAGTCTGTTGCAGCAGCAATATATGATGCAAAAGCAGGAGTTGCTTTGTATGAATATGTATTTGCTGTTGTGTCATAGCTCTCAAGAGTAAGGAGCTGGTAAACTGAATACTTTTGCTGAGCGGTTGTGTTGTTTACTGTGATGCTACCATTGTCAGCAGCAAAAGCAGTAAGGCTTATCATTGCACTCATAACGATTGCAAGGACAAGAGCTGAGATTTTTTGAAACTTTTTCATAAAATTTCATCCTTTCTTAAAAAGCATCTATTTAGATTTATTTATAAACAATAAATATTATTAATCGAATTGATTATTTTTCGTTTGAAGAACGTCTTTTTGTGATGAACAAAACTGCTGCTAAAAGAACAAGTAAGCCACCACAAGTATAGAAGATTGCAGTACCTATGCCACCTGTTTCTGGAAGAAGTGAGCCAGATTTATTTATTACCTGAATACCACCTGAAACCCAAGTGCCTTCAGTTACCGTTGCAGTAAGGTTTTCATTAATAATTGGTACAGAAACTCTGTTCTTAAGAAGTGAGTAGCCGTCAGGCTGCTTTGTTTCCTGTAGATAGTAAACTGTATCACCCTTTAAGCCAATGACAGTTACATTACCTGCTTCAATTTCAGCAGCTGTTTCGCCATCACCTGCAGGACGGTAAAGACCATCAGAAATTTTTAAAAGAGGAATTTCATTGCCTTCTGTTGCAGCATCATAAAGCTTAAACTTTGCACCTGTAATCACTTTGTTCGAAGCATCTGTTTTAACAAGATCAAACTTGTAGGTGTAAGTTTTTGTAATCTCATCAGGAGTCTTAGGAAATTCATCAGGAGTTGATGGGTCACCATCAGCATCTATTTTATTGCCATATTCCATCCATGATGTATTATCGTTTGAAGCAGGAGCAATTTCAGCATTTGCGTTAAGATATGCTGTATATATGATAGCTAAATTCTGATCAGCTGTTAATGAATCCAGATAAGTCTTAGTGAACAGAATCTCAAAGGTACAACCATCTGTGCAGGATTTTGAAATTGTATAATCTGTTCCAAGAGTTAAAGCATCAGTTGTACTATCAATACTCCCAAAATCATATTCGCCATCATCAGTTTTGCCTATCTTTGCGACAGCGAGAGGAATATCTTCATCAAGATTAACCATTGTTAAGCCTGACTCCATAACATCATGAACCTTATAGTTTTCGCCGCCAACCTTTGCGCTTACAATTGAGCAGTAAACAACATTATCAGCAATTGAAACTGTATTTTGCTTAACCATGAAATCAGCATAGTCAGTAGCATTAAGATTAAGTATATATTTTTCAAGAGTTGGCTTGTCGTTCTTATCAACAATTTCAACGTTTGGATTTGTTGTTGTAAGCTCAGCAACCGAACCCATAGTTGAATTTACGCCGTAATAGCCAAGTTCAAGATTATCAAAAACAACATCCGCACCATCTGCTGTTGATGTTTTTGTTGCTACCGGTGTAGCACCGAAAAGGGTTATTGAAGTTCTCAGAAGCTTTGCAAATTCATCCTGATCTGCGCCATCCTTCCAGGTTACATAGTTGTTTGCATCAACATCAACATAGTCTGAAAATGGTTCAGCCTTAAAAGAGTCAACTGCACCGTTACTAACCTTGTAGGAATATTTACCAGTAGTCTTATCATAGCTTTCAAGTGTAAAAATCTGATAAACTGAATATTGCTGACCTTTTGTTGTGTTCTTGATTGTAATTGAGCCTGTTTCAGCGGCAAAAGCAACAGAATATAAAGCAAAAGCAATTACCAATGCAAGAACAAGTGATGTGATTTTTTTAATATTATTCATTCTTCTCCTCCTATTTTAAAGAATTGAAAAACAACAAGTCGTCCTCACTCAAAAGGTCTAATCGTCGTTTTGAAATATAAAACAAGCTAACACCTAACACTAATACAACACCGCATACATAAAATATCGTTGTTCCTATATTACCGGTTGTTGGAAGTAATGAGCCAGCCTTATTAATTACATGAACCCCACCGCTTTGATATACATCATCAATAATTACGCAGGTATTATTTGAGCTTGTTAAAATAACAGGTACTCTGTTTTTAAGAATGTTATAGCCTAGCGGTTGTTTTATTTCTTCTAAGTAAACAACACCAAGATTTGCTATGCCCTTAATTTCTATATGGCTACCCTCAAGATAATTCACTGTGCTTTCACCTGGCATAGGAAGTCTGTAAACTCCATCTGAAATCTTGTAGAACTCAATTTCTGTTCCACCAGTAGCAGCACTGTAAACCTTAAACCTTGCACCATTGAGCATATTGTTAAATTCATCAGTTTTAGCAATGTCAATCTGATAGGTGTAAGTCTGAGTTTTATCCTCCGGAGTTTTTGAATACGAATCAGGAACGCCATCATCATCTGTATCAACCATTTCGCCATATTCAAGCCAGGTTTTGTTATCGTTTGACAAAGGCGAAATTTTAGCCTTATCGTTAAGCGTTGCTCCATACGCAAACATAAATGAAATATCAACATCCGCAATATAAGACTGAATTGACATTTCTTCAATCAAACTACCATCAAATTCAACCTCAAAAGTACAGCCATCTGCACAATCTGTTGTAATTGTGTAATATTCCTCAGGAATTTGAACAATATTATCCCAATCATAGGCTGCCATCGGGTCAGGATCATCAGAGATTTTATATGCTGCATACATATAGTTTGAAAGCTTTCCATCCTGAATTAAAAGATCAAAACCTGAATCCATAACATCGTGAATCCGATAATTCATCGCTCCGGCTTTAGAATCAATAAGCAAATAGAAAACATTTGTTCCTGAAATAAAACTGTTGTTTGTCTTTGAGAACTGTTCGACTTCAAGATCACCAACATATTTTTTAATTGTTGGTGCTTCGTTTTTATCGTGAACAACAGCATCAGGATTAGTTGTTGTTAAAGCACAAAGACCACCTGTGGTTGTCTGAATTAAATAATATCCAAGTGGAAGATTATCAAAAACAATATCTGAGCCATCAGCAGTTGATTTTTGAGTTGCATCAGGAGTGAAAGCACCTTCTGTTACCACTAAATCAAGGAAATACGCCAGATACTTGGCTTCAGTATCCCTGTCTACATCAGACAGCTTCCATGAAACATAACCGTTAGAATCAACATCAAGGAGTTCTGAAAGGACCGATTCTCGTAAAAAATCTGCCGCTTCATCATTTATGCACTTGTAAATATATACGCCTCGGTCCTCATCGTAGCTTTCGATATCAAAAATCTTATAGACTTTATACACCTGGTCCTTATTTGTATCCTTAACTGTTATACTACCCGTCGGGGTGGCAAAAGCAGTTATATTAGATACACATAGGATAGCCAATACCAGAGCCAAAGCAAATATCTTTCTAAGCTTTGTCATGATTGAATCCATTTCTTAAACAATTTATTGGGTTTACTCTACAACGCACTCCTTACGTCTGCGCCATAGTATGTAGCCATAGGCAAGGCTTGCACATATTAAAAATGCACCACAAGCCATATAGCCGTATATTCCTTCGCCACCTGTATTTGGAAGCATATAATCATACTTAATTAAACCAATGTCCCAATGAGGTGAAGAATAAACATAATCTTCTATCAGGTCAAGACGAGGCATTGATACAAAGCCTACACCCTGATGTGTAAATATCTGATACTCAAATGCACTGACCTCGGCTTCCTTAGCATCGGAGTTATTAGTTGAATTCGCTGAATCTGCCTGATATTTTGTAGCAGAGTTAAAACGATTTCCGTAAACTGAGTCAACATTTGAGAAAAGTACTTTATAGTTGCCACCGGCAAGATTTTCAAACATATATTCACCATTAGCGTCTGTGAAAACAGGGTCAATCTGATTGCCATAAATATCAGTTGCGGGAATATATGAACCATCATTTTGCTGCTTATAAAGAGAAACAACAATATTTGGAAGAAGCTCCTCACCCTCATCACGAATACCGTTGTGATTTTCGTCTGACCAGGCAAGACCTGAAAGGTTACGCTTGTAAACCTCAGTCATTACTGTGTTTGAGTCAATAATTTTTGTTTCGTCAATATTATCACCAACAAAATCGTAACCAGAGGTTGCATTGTTAATATAAACATCAGCAGCTTCATTGCCATTTGGCTTTAAAGTAATCTTTGCAACCATAACTGAATCGGAAGGCATCTTTGTTGCCTCAATACCAAGGGTTGCTACATTCTGAATTGCAGAGTTATTAACCTCATGCAAAGTACCATTATGAGCTGTTGCTAAATATCCGTCTGAACCATTAAACATTACATTTGAATTCTGCCATGTAATGTTGGTATCATCCGAACCGTGAACAAAGATATCAATATCGTGAGTGTCAACACTATTGCCAAGGAACTCAACATCAACCTCGGTAACTATGTATGTACCGTGGAAGCTGCTACCTCTTGAATCGCCATTATATGGCAAGGTATCAATAATACGAACGTCGTAAATATCTACTTCACTATTATTAGAATAAATAATAGAATAGGTAAACTCTTCATCAAGCTCTGTTTTTTGCTTATCAACAAGCTTTTGAATACCTGTCTGAGTAAGCTTTGTTACAAGAATTTCTGTTGATGCGATATTACCATTTACAGTTGAATATGCTCTACGGTCACCAGTACCTGATATTTCAGCATATACTTTAAGTCTGTCGTTATTGCTGACATCATCCTTAAAGCCGGCGTGACCGATTGTTGTACTATAAGTTATGTTCTCAAGCGGAACACCAACAGGAACGTTGCTTAGCTGAAAACGAACTGCAGAGTGCATTCCGTCATCGTCCTTAATCAGTTCATCCTCAGGAACAGGCTCATAGTAAATAGTTGATTGAACAGGATATCCATGCTTATCGGCAATTATAATTACAGTTGGATTTGCAGGATCGCCTGAAATCTTAATACCACCATAATAATATGAACCATCAATAAGCTCTAAGCCGCTGCCAACCTCAGCATAAACAGTAAGGTCGGTTAAAGCTGTTTGTGAGGTATCATTCTGGTCAGAGTTTGCTGAAGATATTTTTGTTTCAATGCCAGTCATGGTAAAGGTTGCTGTACGCTCGCCTCTATCCATACTATAAACTTCCTTGTTAACAATAACATTGATTGCTGCCTTGTAGCCAAGGATAAGCAAACTCATACCTCTTCTTTGCTCGCCAAGGTGAGTGCCTGGACGAAGAATACCATTATCAAATTCTGATTTTACATATTGCCAAGAACTAGAATGATCATAATCAAGATAGAAATCTGCTGTTGGATAATCAGATGGTCCATTAACCGTTCTGTCTAAATCCTTAACGGCATCGTGCTGGCTGATATCCCAGCAACGTGTCGAGTTGATTGTAGCAACAGTATTACCTACAAGCTCTGGGTCATCAGTTATATGAACAGGAAACTGAACAAGCATCTTTTTATCAGCCGTCATATTTATAGGATTCTCCGGTGTGCTATGATATTCACCCATAACAGCAATACAGGTATAGCCTGCTGCCTCAAGTTCATCAAGAGAATCAAAGAATATAAGGTCGTCCTCGTCGCACCTATTCATACGGTCAAACTCCTCTGGAATATTACTATTCCAGCCACCTGGATAAAGTGGGTCAGCGCCATAGAGTGGTCTGCCGTTTGATACAGTGCCATCAAGATTGCCGATCTGAATATAAATAGGTTTATCTTTTATAATAGTAAATACTGAGCTATCAAACTTCTGAAGGTGATGTCCATCAGTTATAACTCTTGCCGAGTCACGGCTCAGATTGGTTGAGCCCGCTATATATATATCCGTACCGGCAAATGCTGCTGCATCGTAGTTCTGACCCCAGAATTCCGTTCCCAAAAAGCCATACTCAACTAACATATAGTTATTTGCCATAGAGTTGAATGAATTATACTTATTGATACTTCCCTTAGGGTCAAGAGTTACTGTAGAAGTAACAACATTATCGTTAAATGTTGTTTCCTGCAAGCATTTCTGACCAGAGGTAGATGAAGCATCTAAGGTAAAACTTTTAAGATTTAGGCCATTATCAACTTCACCACCAACTAATGCACTCATGTAAATGCTGGTCATAGCGCCAACCTCTTCAGGATATTGCATAACGACCTCAAAATATCCTGCAGCAAAGCAGCCGATATACACCGGGAATGACGCATTAGCATCGCCCCAGTCGTGAGTTGGGAATACAGTATCGCCTGATTGAGTTCCCTTATCGTCGCCTGGCTTACGGAAGGTGATTTTTTCCATATCAAAATCGTATCCGCTGATTGTAATTGTATACGGCTGACTAAGAGAAGTTGAGCTTACAACACTCTTTTGGCTTGGGTCAACATACCACGTACCACCATTATAGCACTCTCTGTACGTATCTTTGACATATGGAGATCTATACTGGTTAATAGGAGCTTCCCATATACCAAGAGCAGTAGTGCTTGAATTCCAAAGCATATTTCTGCCCCACAAGCCAGGATCCGCAGCAGTGCCAGCAGTATCGTTTATATTGGGTTTATAGTCCCACAAAACAGGAGTATATTCAGAATTGTTGATAACGCCACCTGAGCTATTTGTTTGCTCAGCAAACTGAAGAGTAAAGGTTATATCGCCCTTTGGAAGCTCAATACCTTTGAGCGCCTTGCCCTCTAATGCACCAGGCTCTGTATTATCGGTTTCATTATAAAGCTGAACTGTTACAGCGTAGCCAAGCATATTACCGTGAATCACATTTGCCGGGTCTGAGCCTGAATCAGCACGCTGACCAGTTGATAAATCAAAGTCGCCAGGATAGTTAAGTGCGTTCTTTTGTAAACGAAGGTTATATCTTGGAGCTGCAGAAACGGTAACAACATCAGATTTTACATACTTATTGCTTCCGCCGTAAGCAGCCGGATTTACATTGGGAATCTGAGGAACATTCAATGCAGTCTTAATGCAATTTTCATATTCCGGATTTGCCATAGCAAGAAGGCTTGCCGAACAAACCAACTCTTCCTCTGACGTAGCAGCGAAGAAGGTTGGAGCATACTGTGTTCCGTTTTCACTGGCGTTAATCTTTATGCCAGCCTTTACAGTCTGAGTACCAGGAATAACAACGGAACCCTTACCCTGTAATTGGTAATTACCAACTAAAAGCTGATAAGCAATAGTACCACCGGTAGAATAGTTGTTATCCTGATTTGCTAAATTATTAATATCAGCACTATGAGGAATACCATTTACAGCATTGCCAACAATATTACCATCAGCATCGAAATAAATAACTCTGTAAGTATCAAGCCAGGTAAACATATCAGAATCAAATGTTGCCTTTGTTGGGTCAGCCTCAAGAACAGCACCAAAAATAAGGTCGGCATTTGTGTAGTTTTCATTTGATGATGACGCCATATTAATGATAACATCGTAGTTTACTGAATCAAAACTACGAACAATGCCATTTTTATCTGACGAATCATTACCAGGGGTATCAGTATTATCAAACGGACCAGTTCCGTCAAACATTTCATAGATTGCTATTTGTTTAACGTAGGTTGGAACAACAATGCCTGAGTCAGCTAATAAGTTGGCGCCAAAAAAGCTAAACTTTTTTTCAGGTGTCTCTGAAACTGTTTTATCAACATACTTTGACGCTTCGCTAAGAATAGGTCCAACATCTGTTGAATTATAATCTGTTTCCTCTGTTTCTTCGTTTTCATCTTTAGCATTATCAACTGAGTTAAGCTTGTGCCAGCATTTACTCTTGTGTTGATGCTCAAGAATTTCTTTCTTTTCACATATCAGATTATCATTTTCGTCATAACAATCCTTATCGTGAGTATGTAAAATAACTTCATCCTTTTCACAGATTAAAACATTATCATCCTCATAGCATTCATCTGTATGCTCATGAGGATCCTCACAAATCAATTTCTTCTCTATGCTATAGCAATCATCAGTATGTGTATGAGCCTCAATAGCAGGCAGCATACAAACAAGGTTATCCTCACTATCATAGCAATAATCGTCGTGATGATGGATAATAAAATCCTCTTTACCACAATCAAGCTCATTCTTTGAATTATAGCATTCTTCAGTATGCTTATGTACTTCAACCTGACAGTTTAGGTATTTGCCGCCATTAGAAAGAGTTAAAGCTGGCAAAATTAACGCATAAGTGGTACAAAATACAACAATACATCCAAGGATGATAACAATCTTACGCCATTTATTCTGTTGTAAAGCTAACTTGAATTTCATTGTTCACATCCCTTTCTGTAAGATTTATTAATTAAGGAGCTATTTTATTGCTCCAATTTCTTTTATTGGCCATATTCTGAAAATAATTTTTCCTACAATTTGCTCATCAGAAACACAACCGATTGTTGTACTTCTTGAATCAATCGAAACGCTTCTGTGGTCGCCCATTACAAAAACTTTAGACTCAGGCACCTGATAAGGAAGCTCAATATCACATTCACCAAACGATTTTTCAGTTACATAATCCTCTTCGATTGGCTTATCGTTTATATATATTGTTCCGTACTCATCAATAAATATCCAGTCGTTTGCCTGTGCGATAACACGCTTAACAAGAATTTTATTGTTATAATAGAACGCAATAACATCGCCTGTTTTCAGGTCGTTAGTTTTAACTGAAACTACAATGTTATCTTCTGCAAGGGTCGGCGTCATTGATGAACCATAAATTCTTAAAACCGGCAAAAGTAAAACCGCAACCAGAATTGCAACTGCCGAAACAGTAATCAAGGTATAAACAGTGCTTTTAAAAATCCTGACAAAATTTTTATTGTATCGGATTCTGCTCAGCTCATTTTCAAGAGCAGCTGTTGAAGGAAGCTCAACCTCAAAATTATTTACTTGTTCTCTTCCTGATTGTTGCATAACAGCTTCACATTCTCCAAATATTGATTAGCCGCTGCCTGTGCAGCTTCAAAAACACGATTTAACTTTAATGCAGCATCTGCAATTGTGCCTGCCTCATCTATGGCTATTTCTTTTGATTTAATTTTTTGCTTCAAAATTTCATTTTCAGCTTCAAGCTCATCAATTCGCTTGCTTTGATTAACCATTATTTCTAACAGTTCAGCTCTCTTCAGCTTTTTCAAATTCTTTTCTGCCATAATTGCTCCAATGTTAAAAAATTATTAATAGTATATAACATAAACATTTAAAATGATACTACATTTTTATATTTTTTAAATTTCGTATCATTAACCATTTTTTCTACACAATTCAAGCGTAATGTGTATAAAATTACAATTAATGGTCAACGCATCTTGTGATGCTATAAAAAACGAAAGCACAGCAATTGGAATCATTCCGAAAGCTGTGCTTTTTTGTTCTGTTATTTGATTATAATGTAACCAACCCTTAACCGTCGCCGTAAACGTGTTTTTACTATTACTATCTTACGACAACCAGCCGAATGCGAGCTGCTTTTTGTTGACAAAAGACACATTGACAAAATAGATTACGACCGACTGGGCGATGTTCCCGTCTATTGCTTTGACCCGCTTGACGAGAGCGAAAACACCCACGGCATAAAAAGCTTCACCGACCTGCACAACCGCGCAGAAAATCAAGCGAAACAGCAATTCTTCGGTCAATTCCGATAATTACTGACATTATTATAAGTAATGCTTTGACTTGAACATTAAATCAAATAACCTGTTCTATATCATGCAGCAAGCCCGCATCGGTAAATCCGGTACGGGCTTTTTTCGTTTTATGTGCAAATATATTATTACAGAATCTAACTTGTTGATTTCAGAAGGTATAAAATACCGCCCACAATAAGTGAGCGGCACAATGAACAGGTAATATGTATAATGCACTGAAAATTTTATCCGATTTTGCAGGTGTCAGCTGTGAAAAGGTTAAAGGTAATTTCTTTTTTTATGATGATTATAGTGCTATTAAGCATTTGTTTTTTTGTATGCTGCGGATTTGATTCTATGGCACTTGGAGAAGATGAAATTCTCGGTCAGGTAAAAAAGCATTTGAATTTTCACAAAATAATCATTTTAACAGAGTGTTTATACTATAAACAAAGAAAGACTAGGTTCTATTATGCAGCATATTTTCTTTCTCCTTTTTCACCCTCCTGTTCTTCATCAATCAGTTTGAGTACCTCGTCACAATGTTCCATGATCATATCCGCTGCGAAACAAATAAACTCGTACTCAGCCTGAGTGTATTCTTTCATGTTCATTCTTTTACCTCCGAAATCGTTATACAACTATGTTGATGGAAACGGAGGATTACAACATCGATTTGCAAATTTTTTTAAAATATTCAGTTTTATTGACTTCTTATTTAATTAAAGGTATAATTTACCTACCAATAAAACTATGTGAGGAAAGTATGAGTAATATTGAGGTTGTAAAATCAGGAAGGATTTGCTACATATACACAAGAGTCTCTACTGAAATACAGGTAGACGGGTACAGTCTTGAAGCACAGGAAGAAGAATGCAGAAGATATGCAACTGCATCAAACATGAAAGTTGCAAGGGTTTACTCTGATGAGGGTAAAAGTGGCAAAAACACAGATGGCAGACCGGAATTCAAAAGAATGCTTCATGATATTGAAGAAAATAGAGATGGCGCCACATTTATTCTTGTTTTTAAATTATCAAGATTTGGAAGAAATGCTACTGACACATTAAGCAATCTTCAATTTTTGGAAGAACATGATACATACCTTTGGTCAACTCATGACGGCATAGATAATTCTACAGTTAATGGCCGTTTTATGATGGTTATCTTTTCTGCTATGGCCGAAATGGAGCGTGTAAATATTCTTGAGCAAACTCAAGCTGGTCGAAACCAAAAGGCTAAAAGCGGAAAATGGAATGGCGGAAAACCTCCTATAGGATATTCACTTGACCCTGAAAATGATACGCTTGTTATAAATGAGGATGAAGCGAAAATAGTTAGAGCCGTATTTGAGCAGTTCCTGCTTGGATTATCCTATAATGCAATAGCCGATTATTTAAATCTTCATTTTAAGAAACCAATTCGTCAAAGCAATGACAACCCACTTTTTGCTGCTCACAATGTTAGACGCATGCTTGACGATCAAACATATATTGGACTAATAACTTACGGAAAAACATGCACTGAAACCATAGTAAATAAAAAAACAAAGAAGAAAGAAGCCAAACGTGTTAAACAAACAGACCCAAGCAAGATTATAACTTCCTTGGGCAATTTTGAGCATATTATTGATGATGATGTTTGGGAAAGGGCTCAAAGAAAAAGAGAAAAACATAAAGAGAAATATACTCGCACCGAAAATCCAGCCGGCAAACATATTTATCCATTAACAGGATTAATTGTCTGCCCAGAATGTGGCAGAAGACTTGATGGTCATCCTAACAAAGGCAAGTTAAGTCCAAAAACCGGTCTAAAAGGTGCAGACACGTTTGACTATTGTTGTAAGAATAATGGAAGTACTCCCAGAGGACATAAAAAATGTCCGTTTAACAGACATTTGAACGACGAAAAATTATGTGCTGAAATAATTGCAATTATTGATAATGCATCTAAAAATGAACTCTATATGAAAGGGATTGCTGATAGAATAAACAGCAGTGTTGATGTTAGTGAACTTGAGACAGAAAAAGAAAAATTGGAAAAATTGTATAGAAATGCTCAAACCAATTTAACACAACTGTCTTTCAATTATGATCATCTTGACAGCGAAGCGATAACAGATTTTGATTTATTTGAAATTAAAAAAAGTAATCTCCAGTCCCGAATAAGCGATTTGTATGTTGAAATGGCAAAACTTAATAAAAGTATCAAAGAGGTTGA
Source organism: Ruminococcus sp. (assembly GCA_024403825.1). Taxonomy (GTDB): domain Bacteria; phylum Bacillota; class Clostridia; order Oscillospirales; family Acutalibacteraceae; genus Ruminococcoides. The sequence goes on from JAKSRB010000040.1 coordinate 15,714, forward strand.
CTCAAAGATATCTGCAGCATATGAGTCAAAGCTTACCGAAAAGAAAATATATAGTGTTTTGTCTCATTTCAAAGCATTCTATAACACATTTAACGACGAACAGAAAAAGACATGTCTACACATGTTAATAGAGAGTATTGAACTCCAAAATTACCATACTAAAAGGATAGATTACAGCAATGTCATAAAGAGTATAACATTCCGTTTTCCCTTTATTCACAACGGTTCTGGGAATCCGTTTGTTTTCCTACCCGAAAACGACCCTGATGAGACTGTTGTTTGCCTGAACAAAAATAATTCAAAGAAATAAGACTATGTAGAAATAGGTGTAGATACTAAAGATTATTATAAAATCAAAAACACTTATGAGGAGTTAAAATAAAAATGAAAAAACAGACGGTAAAAAGATCCATCATAACAGCACTTGCTTTAGTA
>JAKSRB010000041.1 GCA_024403825.1 Ruminococcus sp.
TTTTTCAAAATAATCAGGCAATTCTGAATTAAATTCCATATATTCCTTTGTTGCAGGATGAATAAAACCTATTTTTCTTGCGTGCAGGCATTGTCCGATAAATTCTACCTTTTCATTTTTCACTCCGTAAACATTATCACCTGATACAGGATGTCCGAGATATGCCATATGTACTCTTATCTGATGTGTTCTGCCTGTTTCAAGTCGGCATCTGAGGTGTGTATATCCTTTATATCTGTCAATGACATAGTAATGAGTTACAGCATTTTTGCTGTTTTTTTCAGTAACACACATTTTTTTGCGGTCATTTGGATTTCTTCCGATTGGAGCATTTACTGTCCCCTCATCATCCTTTATATTTCCGAATACTATGGTTTCATATTCTCTTGTAAATGAATGTTCCTTAATCTGCTCTGCAAGAAAAGAATGTGCAAAATCATTTTTTGCAACAATCAGCAAACCGCTTGTATCCTTGTCAATTCTATGAACTATTCCAGGACGCATTACACCATTTATTCCTGATAAGCTGTCACCACAATGATACATTAATGCATTTACAAGTGTTTTTTCATAATTGCCTGGGGCAGGATGTACAACCATTCCTTTTGGCTTATTTACTACCAACAAATAGCTATCCTCATAGACAATATCAAGAGGAATATTTTCTGCTTTTGCCTCATAAACTACAGGTTCAGGAATTATTACTGTAATTTTATCATCAATTTTAAGCTTACACTTTTTATTAGCTGTTTTACCGTTTACTGTGACAGCACCACTATCAGCAAGCGTTGCCGCTGATGTTCTTGAAATTCCAATATCAGCATTTGCAAGAAATTTATCAAGCCTTATATCGCTTTCATTGCACACCAAATTATATTCAGTCATTACTTATATCCTTTCTTTTAGTTTCCTTTGAAACATCAGAGAAGAAAAGCACATAAATAACAAGCATTATTGTTCCTGCTGTTATGCAGTAATCAGCAAAATTACAAACAGGCGGAAAAAATGACAGACTTATATAATCAACAACAAATCCATAAATAATTCTGTCAATAAGATTACCTATACCGCCACCAATAATGCAGGCAATACTGATATTTAACAGCTTACTTTCAGGCTTCTTAATGAACATATAGAAAATAATTGCCAACATCAAAACAGCAGTCAAAATAACAAAAAACCACCTGTTATTTGCAAACCATCCAAAGGCAACTCCTCTGTTTTCAACATAGCTGAAATCAAGAATATTATTAATTACTGTAACTGAGCCTACAGGCTTAAGATTAAGTAAAATAAAGTATTTAATTATCTGATCTGCTGTTATAAACAAAACAGCTAATATCAATACAATAAATGGCATAAATCCTCCGTTATGCGTAAATCGGTGTGCATTGTGATACACACCGATTTGATTATAATTTATTATTCAAGATTTTTGCAGCAGTTTGAACAAAGTGTTGGATGTAAACTGCTTGCACCTACTGTCTTGCTTACAGACCAGCAACGCTCGCACTTTTCACCCTCTGCTTTTTCAACTGCAATCTCAAGCTCTCCGCCATTATCAACAATCTCAACTTCTGAAACGATGAATGCTGCACAAAGCTCTGATTCAGCTTTTTTCAGGAACTCAAGCTTGCTTCCGCCTGCTGAGAGTATAACCTTTGCTTCAAGGGAACTCTTAATAGTTTTATCCTTGATTATTGTTTCAAGAGATTTCTTAACATCATCTCTAAGCTCATGAATTTCATTCCAATACTGCATAAAGCTGTCATCAACATCAATAGCAAGCTTCTCAGGCATTTCATTATATACAATATGCTCAGAATTATCATTTGCTGAATGTGGCATAAACTTCCAGATTTCATCAGAAGTATATGCAAGTATAGGAGCAATCATTCTTGTCATAGCATCAAGAATTAAATAAATAGTTGTCTGAGCGGCACGACGAGATTCGCTGTCAGCCTTTTCAGTATAAAGTCTGTTCTTTAATACATCAAGATAGAAGTTTGACATATCAACAACGCAGAAATTATGAACACTATGATAAACAATATGAAATTCATACTTATCATATGATTCCTTAACCTTATCTTCAAGAGCATTAAGCTTTGCAATAGCCCATTTGTCGATAGGCAATAATTTATCTAAAGATACCATATCAGTATCAGGATTGAAGTCAGAAAGATTACCAAGTATATATCTTGCAGTATTTCTGATTTTTCTGTAAGCCTCTGAAAGCTGTTTAAGAATATCTTTTGAAATTCTTATATCAGCGTGGTAGTCAGAAGATGCAACCCAAAGTCTGAGTACATCTGCACCATACTGGTCAATAACCTCCTGAGGGTCAATACCATTGCCAAGAGATTTATGCATTACTCTGCCCTTGCCGTCAACAACCCATCCATGAGTAAGAACAGCCTTATATGGAGCAGAACCCATTGTTGCAACAGATGTAAGCAATGATGACTGGAACCAACCTCTGTACTGGTCAGCACCCTCAAGATAAAGGTCAGCAGGCCACTTGAGATAATCACGATTTTTAAGTACGGCAGCGTGAGTTGAACCACTATCAAACCATACATCCATAATATCCTGTTCTTTTGTAAAGGAAGTACAGCCACACTTTTCACATTTAGTGCCTGCTTTAAGAATATCAGCTGCATCGTGAGTAAGCCAAGCATTTGAGCCTTCCTTCTCAAACAAATCTGCAACTGCAAGCATTGCTTCTTTATTGATATATGGCTCGCCACAATCTTCACAATAGAAAATCGGAATTGGCACACCCCATTTTCTCTGACGAGAAATACACCAGTCCTTACGCTCCTTAACCATTGAGGTAATTCTGTCCTTACCCCATGCAGGAATCCACTGTACATCCTCAATAGCCTTTACAGCATCATCCTTAAAGTCATCAACTGAGCAGAACCACTGGTCTGTTGCTCTGAATAATACAGGATTTTTACATCTCCAGCAATGTGGATACTGGTGAATAATTTTCTTGAGTGCAAACAAAGCACCAATATTTTCAAGATGCTCTGCAATAGGCTTATTTGCATCAGCAGTCTTTAAGCCAGCAAACTGTCCTGCATCTTCAGTAAGAACACCATTTGCATCTACAGGAACAATAATCGGAATTTCAGGATAATTACGGCAAACATCATAGTCTTCAACACCATGACCAGGAGCGGTATGCACACAACCTGTACCGCTTTCAAGTGTAACATGATCTCCGACAATTACAAGTGACTCTCTGTCCATAAATGGATGAGCAGTTTTCATATATTCAAGCTCAGAACCCTTAATTGTGCCAACAACCTCAAAATCAGTAATTTCAGCGGCTGCCATAGCATCCTTATAAAGCTCCTCAGCCATAATATAATACTCATCACCAGATTTAATTACAGCATAATCAAATGAAGGTCCAACGCAAATTGCAACATTGCCAGGAAGTGTCCAGGTAGTTGTTGTCCAAATTACAAAATATACTTTTGATGGGTCAACTCCCATAGCTGAAAGCTTACCTAAATCATCAGTAATATTGAATTTTACATAAATTGAATGACATGGATCCTCAGCATATTCAATTTCAGCCTCAGCAAGTGCTGTTTTACACTCAGGACACCAATATACAGGCTTTAAACCCTTATAAATATATCCTTTGCAAGCCATTTCAGCAAAAATTCTAATCTGTTCTGCTTCAAAATCAGGTGTAAGAGTAATATATGGATTATCCCACTCACCAATTACACCAAGACGCTTGAACTGATTACGCTGGTCATCAATGTATCCCTCAACAAACTCCTGACACATTTTTCTAAGCTCAAGAGTTGAAATATCAGCAGAGCTTCCTACACCTGCTTTTTTTCTTGCTTTAAGCTCAGTTGGAAGTCCATGAGTATCCCAACCAGGAACATATGGAGCCTTAAAGCCAGCCATATTCTTATATCTTACGATAAAATCCTTTAAAATTTTATTAAGTGCTGTACCAAGATGAATATTACCATTTGCATATGGTGGTCCATCGTGGAGAACAAACAAAGGTTTTCCCTCATTGATTTTCATTAAATTTTCATAAACCTTTTCATCTTCCCAGTTTTTAAGTGTAACAGGTTCGCTCTTTGGAAGACCTGCACGCATCGGAAAGTCGGTTTTTGGAAGATTAAGTGTTGAATTATAATCTTGCGGCATATTGTACTATCTCCAATAATTTATTATTTATTATTCAGCAGACACATCATAATTCTCACCGAATTTAAGGTGTGCAAATCTGTTTGAACGCTTTGGTGCAGCTGCATTCTGCTGTACAGCTACATTCTGTGGAATTTCTGGCTCAGCAGGGGTTTCAATAACTTCTACATTATTTTTCTCAAGTGATGCAAGAACTTCATCTACAGCTTCATCATCTTTATCTGAAATTTTAACTGCTGTAAACTTTGCCTCATCTACTGTTTCAGGAACATCAGCTGAAGGATATTTTTCATTGATTTCTGCTTTTGCCTGCTCCAGCTCATCAGCTGTTGGTAAATCATCAATAGCCTTAATGTGCCTTGTATAAAGCTCAATAAGCTCCTGTCTGAGTGTAGCTGCATCAGCTTTAAGCTGTAAGTAGTTGTCTTTTTCTGTTACTGTAAGAGTATTTGCATCATAAAGAATTGTCTGAGCCTTTGACTCTGCTTCTCTGACAATTTTATTTGCCTTTTCCTTTGCCTCTCTGATGCACGCATCAGAAACCTTCTGTGAGGCAAGAAGTGCATTTCTTACTGTATCCTCATCATCTCTGTATTGCTGAACTCTTGTTGCAAGAAGGTCAATCTTGCGTACAAGCTCAGCCTTTTCCTTTTTGAGCTGTTCAAAAGATGCTATAACCTCATCAATAAAATTATCAACATCTTCAGCTCTGTAGCCACCGCTGAGAGTAGCCTTTCTAAAGCTTATATTTTTAATTTCCTCTATTGTAAGCATATACCCTACACTCCTTATCTGAAATGTGTAATTGAAATCCTTATACGGTCTTTTTTGGTTTTGCCTAATATATCTTTTAATATATATTTACCTTTTCCTCTTATGACAATTACTGACTCTGATTTTAAGATTTTGCTGATATTCTGTTCAGGTTCATAGTCAACACTGACCATACCGGACAAAATCAAATTTTTAGTTTTTTCTCTTGAAAGCTTACAGATTGCGGCAACAACATTATCGAGCCTGAGAGAGGTTACAATAAAATGTAAGTCCTCCTGACCTCTGCCCTTAGGTAAATCATCAGCTTTAAGCTCATCTATCGAAACACCTGTATTGCCAATCTTGAAAATCTGATTACATATATAATCTTTCATTTCAGATTTTACAAATACAACTGTTCTGCCTTCGCCAACAAGTATATCACCTATTGATTCACGCTCAATGCCGAGTGACATCAATGCTCCAAGAAAATCCCTATGCGTCAGCACATCACATTTACGGTATTTAAAAACAATTTCCGAAACAGGAAATAAATTCAAATCCTGTTCATCATAAAAAAGCCCAAGTACCTTCCGTTCGCTGCTATCAAATCCGCCATAAAAGATAAAATTTTCAAAATAAACTGATTTCAAAAATTTTTCAGCCATAGCCTGCCTGCGTTCACTCATAAATGAGAAAAAATATGGCTTTTGTCTTATATAACACAAATTCACAGCATCATCAAGCTTTGAATAAAAAAGCTTGTCTTCATCAGAAATAAACACCGCTGTTTTCAAGCTCATCAAGAAGGTCATCGCCAGTTAGATCTACATTATTAGGAATAATAATGTAAGTGTTTGTAGCAACTCTCTTGATTTTTCCACTGTTTGCATATGCAACACCACTTAAAAAGTCGAGTATTCTTCTTGCCATATCCTTGTTTGTATCCTCAAGGTTAAGAACAACAGTATGACTTTTAGTAAGCTCGTCTGCAATAGTTCTTGTATCTTCACCAAAACGCTCAGGCTTAAAAATGCAAACCTGAAGCTTTGCGGTAGCATTAATATTAACTACTTTGTTTCTTCCGCCTATCTCTCTTGTACGCTCACGAACAGGCTCTTCCTCATATTCTTCCTCTTCAGGAACATCATCTGCATATCCGTACTCATCATACTGATATTCATCATCTGGAGCATCCCACATACGCTTAAACTTATCAACTATTCCTGCCATTTATATTTCCTCCTAAAATTATGTGTATAACAACCCACAAAAAGATTAACCCTTATTAATCACTTTGTGTAATCTCTCGCACCGAAAAGCGATGAACCAACTCTAACCATATTGGCACCTTCCATTATTGCTTCATAGTAATCGGCGGACATACCCATTGATAGTATAGTCATACTTATATTATCTAATTTTTTCGACGATATGTCAATAAATAAATTGTGCATTTTATGAAAATATTCAGAAATTTTCTGTGAACTTTCACAAATTGGAGGTATTGCCATTAATCCCCTGACCGAAATTCCGTCAAGTTGAGCCACCTGACACAGCAATTCTTCAAGCTGTTCAGGATATACGCCTGATTTATTTTCTTCTCTGCCAATGTTGACTTCAATAAGAATATCAGTATTTTTTCCAAATTTCAAGCTTTGTTTTGAAATCTCTCCTGCTAATTTTATTGAATCAACTGACTGTATCAAATCTACCTTATCAACTATCTGCCTTACCTTATTGCTCTGCAAATGTCCGATAAACTGTAAAGAGGCATTTTTTAAATCATATTTATCATACTTTGAAAGCAATTCCTGAACCTTATTTTCTCCGATATGGTCAAGTCCAAGCGAAATTGCGTAATTGATAATTTCAGTATCTACAGTTTTTGTTGCTGCAAGAAATGTAATATCTTCACGCTTTCTGCCTGTTTTAAAAGCCGCCTCAGCAATTCTTTCATTTATAAGATTATAATTATACTCTACATTACTGAATAACTTTTCCGTCATACAAATCATCTCCCTCAATTATCACTTGGTCATAAAGCGATACGGTTTCACCGTTAAATAACAATTTTGAATCTGGTGCTTTGTCACAAATAACATAATCCTGATTTGCATATAGAATTACAATTTGTTTGAACTGAACTTCGCTTCCATATAAAACATATACACCCTGAACCTTTGAAGTTTCAGTATGCATATTATCATTTTCATCATATGTTACCTTTGTAACATAATCATCATGAATCGCTTTTTTGCTTATTCTAAGTCCTTTATAATTTCCAAGCCCTATTTCTACAGGTTCTTTTCTTGCATCAATAAGGTTTGAATTCATATAGTTACACTTTAAAATTACAACAGCATCAGAATTATCATTTTCCTGATATATTCGTTCAATAGATGCTGGAATACTCTCTGAATAAACATTGAGTAATTTTACAGTTGCAGCTCCGTCCCAAAGCGAAAGTCTTGTTGCATCATCAGCAGATACAACGCAGGCAACATACCAACCCATACTGCTTACAATTTTACCTGCAACATTCTTTTCTACAGATTTTCTTGAAACATTATCAAGGTCATCAATCTTGATTTTATCAACATCAATACTTTTGATTGAATTTTCATATCCATCACAATGTGCAGAAAAATATCCTGCCTTTTCACTAAGAATTGTTCCAATACTACTGCCTGATGAACCTCTTAAATCATTTATCTGAGTCTGAAGCTGTGCAATGGCTGTATTAAAATCTGTCACCTTACCTGTATAAACCTGCCTTTGATTTATAGATGAAACCAGATTATTTATATAATTATTAACATTGCCGACTTCACCATTATTCATATTATTCAGCATTGAAAGAATGTTGGTATTTATATCATTATTTATTGTGTCAATATCGGTTGTGTTTTTTGCAAAGCTGGATTGAAGACTATGCAAGGAATTAAGCTTTTTTTCAAGCTCATCAGCCTTTGTCTGTGCAGCGGCATCATCTTCGTTACTGAATACCTTTGCAATTTCTCCTCCAACCCTTACCGCATCACCATCGTTAAGAGAATATGACAAAATTCCTGATGTATTGTTTTTAACATAGGTTTCATCTCTGATAATATAACCGTCTGAATATACTGTATCTGTAACAGTTACTTCAACAGCATTTTCCGTAGGAAGCATATTGAAATTAGCACTTACAAGCAAATATACAGCATAAATAACAGCAAGAAAAGACAAAACTGCTACAAGTATTCTGCGTAATAGTAATTTATCCATAAACTGATAATCTTCTTTCTTCGATTATTGTAATTGCATCTTTCAGCAAATCTTCAAAATTTTCATAACTGTCAACATACAGCCAGTTTATTTCCGTATCACGCCTGAACCAAGTCAACTGGCGTTTGGCATACCGTCTTGTTTCCATTTTCAACTTTTCAATACAATCTTCAAGACTTCTCTCACCCTTGAAATATGGTTCAAGCTCCTTATATCCTATTGCTTTAACAGATGTAAAGCTCAATTCTGAATTAAGAACTCTTTCAGCTTCTTCAAGCAGTCCCTGTTGAAGCATTAAATCAACTCTTAAATTAATTCTATCATATAAGGCTTGTCTGTCATTAAAATTCAACCCTATTTTAACTGCCCTATAGGGGCTTTGAATTAACCTTGAGTTTTTATTCTGTTCAGTAATTGTAACACCTGTTGTTTTATAAATTTCAATCGCTCTGATAATTCGTTTTACATTTTTCTGTTCTGATAATCTTTGTGCAGCTTCAGAATCAAATTCATGAAGAATTGAAAGCAGTTTGTCAATGCCCTCTTTTATATAAATCTGCATCAGCTCTTTACAAAGCTCAGGATTTCTTGTTTCAGCACCAAATGAAATATTATTCAGAAGTGAATCAACATACAATCCTGTACCACCGACTATAAACGGTAATTTTCCGTCAGAGGTAATCTTTTCTATACATTCGCCTGCATCTTTTACATATTCAGCTACAGAGTATGTTTTATCAGGTGAAAGAAAATCCATTAAATGGTGCTTAATTCCGCCCATTTCATTTAAATCAGGTTTAGCAGTTGCAATCTGCATTCCTTTATATATCTGCATTGAATCAGCCGAAACAATTTCACCATTAAAATGCTTTGCCAACTCAACCGAAATTTTTGTTTTTCCTGAGGCTGTTGGTCCTACAACCGATACAACATCAATTAATTTATTCAATAAATCACGCCCTGCCAAATTGCCTTTCAATTTCACTCTTCTTCATTACAATGCAAACAGGTCTGCCATGTGGACAATATTTGATTTCAGGATTCTCCTCAAGCCTCTTAACTATATCAAGTAATTCCTGAGGTGTGCTTTTATTTCCTGCTTTAATCGCTGACCTGCAAGCAACATTATGATAAAACCAATCCATTTTTTCAGTATAAATATCAGTTTTACCCTTTGCGATATAGTCCGCCATTTCTGTGATACAATCTGCAATTTCTGCCGCATCAATATATTGAGGTGCTGAACGAACAATCACGGAACTGTTTCCAAAATCGTCAACCTCAAATGAACACTCAGCAAACATATCCAGATTTTCAACAGCCGCCAGATATTCCTCTTTTCCAAGATTAACGGTTACAGGCTGTAAAAGTATTTGAGCAGAAGAGCCAGCCTTTTCAGCCTTTAGCTTTTCATAAATCATTCTTTCATGGGCGGCATGCTTGTCTATAAAAAGAATCTCTTTATTATTCTTTTCAGCTATGATATATGTTGAAAACGCTTCACCTATATATCTGATATTAACATCATTCTGAGTAATAATAGGCTTAGTGTACTTATTTTCTGTTTCAGATGAGATTAATGGTAAAATATTGATTTCCTGATTAGGCTCAGCAGCTTTATTTATATCAGGCTTATTATCTGAATTTTCTGGTATATTACCAAGAAAATTATACTTCTTAATCTCATTGCTTACATTTTTTTCAAACTTTTTATCTATATTTTCTTTAATTTTTTCCTTTTTGGCATTATCTCTTATTGCCATATCAGAATAAACTTTTAAAGGATTTTTTATATCAGTAACTCTTATACCTTCATCAAAATCAGGTAAATTATTACTTTGAATTAATTTTTTCTTACTTTCATTGTCATTTCTAAACTGTACCAAATCAAACGGATTATACTCATCATTCTGAGTTACAGTTTTATCGGTTTCTGAAAAGTCCTGACTATTGTTCTGATAACTTGTTTTAATTGTATCAACACTTTTTTTAGTCTGGCTGACCTGTGTTTTTTCAGGTTGCTTATTTAAAATTGCAGGAGCATTATTAAACGGATTAAAATTAATATTATCATTCTTAGAATTATTATTGCTGTTAAAAGACGCATTTTTTCTGTCATCAAATTTCATAAGCGAGCTTTTTACTGCATGATAAACTGCATCAAAAACAGGTCTTTCGTTAGTAAAACGAACCTCAATTTTTGCTGGATGCACATTAACATCAATCATATCAAAAGGAAGCTCAATATTGAGTACACATGACGGAAATTTTCCCACCATTACAGAATGTTTGAATGCCTCTTCAACCGCACACATTGCAGTTCTTGTCTTGACATATCTGCCATTGATAAAGAAATTCTGCATATTTCTGTTAGGTCTTGAATTTACAGGCTTTGAAATAAAACCGCTGACTTTAATAAAATCTAAGGTATAATCAACAGCAATAAGACCGTTTGCAAATTCTCTGCCAAAAACCGAATAAATTGCAGACATCAGCTTTCCGTCACCAAAGGTTTTCAACACCTGCTTACTGTCCCTTATATATGTAAAAGCAATTTCAGGGTGTGACAATGCGGTCTTATCAATTATATTTGAAACAGCATTACCCTCAGCAATATCCTTTTTCAAAAACTTTGCTCTTGCAGGAATATTGTAAAACAAATCTCTGATTACAAAGGTTGTTCCAACAGGACATCCTGCATCATCAAAGCTTATTTCTTCTCCACCGTCAATTTCATATGAAGTTCCGATTTCTTCATTTTTATTTCTTGTAATTAGCTGTAATTTTGAAACCGCACAAATTGATGCCAGAGCCTCTCCTCTGAAGCCAAGAGTTGAAATATTCCCAAGGTCATTTTCAAGCTTAACCTTACTGGTTGCGTGTCTTAAAAATGCAACCTTTATATCATCTTTAAATATACCGCAACCGTCATCGGTGACACGCATAAAAGTAGTTCCACCGTTTTTGATTTCAACAGTAATATTTTTAGCACCTGCATCAATCGCATTTTCAACAAGCTCTTTGATTACCGAGGCAGGTCTTTCAACAACCTCACCGGCAGCTATAAGCTCCGCAACATGCTTATCAAGAACATTAATTACTCCCATTGTGTCACCTCCCCTGAATTTTGTAAATTATTCTTAAACCATACTCTTTAATTCATATATCAGATTTAATGCTTCTATCGGTGTAAGGGTATTTACATCAATATTTGCAAGTCTGTCAGCAATCGGATTTTGTACAGCAGATAAAAGTGAAAGCTGTGAATTATCTTCTGCTACAGTTTTAACGACCGTTTCGCCTTTGCCGTTTTCAAGTTCAACTAATATTTCCTTAGCTCTGTTTATAATTGACTGAGGAATACCAGCAAGCTTTGCAACTTCAATTCCATAGCTGTCATCAGCACCACCAGGAATTATGCGACGAAGAAAAGTAATATCATCGCCACGCTTTTTAACGGCAATACTGTAATTTTTAACACCCTCAAGCAAATCCTCCATTACAGTAAGCTCATGATAATGGGTTGCAAAAAGTGTTTTTGCACCAAGCTTTTTCTTATCGGCACAAAATTCAAGTACCGCTCTTGCAATGCTCATACCGTCAAAGGTTGAAGTACCTCTGCCAATTTCATCAAGAATAAGCAGACTTTTTGAAGTGGCGGTTTTAACAATATTGGCAACCTCACTCATCTCAACCATAAATGTTGACTGACCAGATGCCAAATCATCTGAAGCACCAACTCTTGTAAATATACTGTCAACTATGCCAATTTCAGCAGATGATGCAGGTACAAAACAACCCGTCTGAGCCATAAGCACAATAAGGGCAATTTGTCGCATATAAGTAGATTTACCTGCCATATTTGGACCGGTAATAATATTTACTCTTTCATTACTGCAATCAAGGTTTACATCATTTGGTACAAAAGGATTTTCTTTTAGCAGAACCTCAACAACAGGATGCCTTGAATCTTTAATTCTGATATTTGTAGAAAGATTAACATTCGGTCTTACATATCTGTTATCAGATGCAACATTCGCAAATGAGGTAATAACATCAAGAACAGCTATTGCCTTTGCAGTATTCTGAATCCTTTCAAGATTATCTGCAACAGTTTTTCTTACATTGTCAAATATCGAAAATTCAAGAGCAACAGAACGGTCTTTTGCTCCCAAAATTCTGCCCTCAACCTCTTTAAGCTCCTGAGTAATATATCTTTCGCAATTTGTCAAGGTCTGTTTTCTGATATATGTGTCAGGTACCATAGATTTATAAGAGTTTGTTACCTCAATATAATATCCAAATACTCGGTTATATCCGATTTTAAGCTTTGGAATACCTGTTTTATCACGCTGTTCAGCCTCGATTTTAGCAAGTATATCCTTTGAGTTATTCATATCGTGCAGAACAGAATCAAGCTCCTCATTATATCCCTGCTTAATCATTCCGCCCTCTCTTATAGTAAATGGCGGTTCTTCAATTATTGCATCATCAATTAATTTATGTATATCCTCAAGCCTGTCAAGTCCACGATAAATGCGTTTTAAGTATGAGGCATTGCAATTCTGTATCAGGTCGCAAATCTCAGGAATATTCTGAATAGCTGAGCTTAATGAACGCAAATCCCTTGCATTTGCTGAACCATATACAATTTTAGTCATCAATCGTTCAATATCAAAAATACCTGTAATACTTTCAGTAATTTCCAAACGCAAAACATTGTCGTTTACAAGCTCTTCAACAGCACTTTGCCTGTTATTTATTAAGGTAATATTCATAAGCGGATGCTCTATCCATGAACGAATTAACCTTTTACCCATTGCAGTTTTTGTTTTATCAAGAACCCACAAAAGTGAACCACGCTTTTCCTTTGAAAGCATAGTTTGTGTAAGCTCAAGATTTCGCTGTGTGTTGTAATCAAGACGCATATACTGACTTTCCTGATACAGCTCAATATGGTTAATTCTTTCAAGACCACTTTTTTGAGTATCCTTTAAATAGTCAACCAATGCTCCAACAGCAGAAATCAAAACAGGCTTTTCAATTATATTTTCCGAATCAGATTTAAACTGATTTCTAACAATTTCAGCACAGCGTTCAAGCTCAAACTTGCTATCCTCAAGCATTTCAACTCCAGCTGAAAGCTTGGTTTTTATAAATTTCGGCAGTTCAGAAATTTTTACAATTTCTCCGCCAATTAAAATTTCCCTTGGATTGTAGCTTGAAAGCTGAGAAGTAAGAATACTGTAATAATTTTTACCGAAAATTTCAGTAGCATACAAATCACCTGTAGAGATGTCACAGAAGCACAACCCGATTTTACCATTTAAGGCAAACATACAGCAAATGTAATTATTCTTGCTTTCATCAAGCATACTTGTTTCCATAACAGTTCCTGGAGTGATAACTCGAATAATATCACGCTTTACCAAACCTTTTGCAGCAGCAGGATCTTCAGTCTGTTCGCAAATTGCAACCTTATATCCCTTTGCCACAAGTCGGGCAATATAACCTTCACAGCTATGAAACGGTACTCCGCACATTGGTGCTCGTTCATCCTGACCACAATCTCTGCCAGTTAATGTAAGTTCAAGTTCTTTGGATGCAAGCTTTGCATCATCAAAAAACATCTCATAAAAATCTCCAAGTCGAAAGAAAAGGATACTATCCGGATTTTCTTCTTTAATTTTAAAATATTGTTTCATCATTGGAGAAAGCTCCGCCATATAATCGCATCCTTTCTTTATATTTTAATTTTTATCAGCTGCAACCGCCACAGGTTGAACAGCTTCCTGAACAGCTTGGCTGTGAATAATCAGCAGTTTCAGGGTCTGCTCCCTCTGCTGACTGCTGTACAATAGCAAGAACTCTGTTTGCAATAATATCAAATTCATCCTTAGCCGCATTGTAAGCAATCATATTTTCATTTGACATAATCTCAGAATAAACCTCTCTCATCTGAGTATTGAGCTGTGTCATTTTTTCCTGATCTCTGTCAGCCTTTGATGCCTCATTATTGATTGACATTCTTTTTAAGTTAAATTCGCCTATTGCTTTCTGTAAATCCATATCTTCATCAGCGGCTTTTTGGGCTGTCTGTAATTTGATGTATGATTCTTCCTGCTGTAAAAGCTTTCCAAGCTCTCTTGCTTTTGCAATAATATCCATTTATTAAACCTCCGTTAAATAAGCTCGCCCTTAAGTATCCAGTTGCGAGCCTTTGTAATTTTTACATTCTGAAATGTACCGACAAGATTTTCAGGTGCATTAAGTTCTACAATTATATTACCACTTGTTCTGCCGTTGACTTCTCCGTCTTTGCCAACCTCTTCAATCAGCACCTTTTCAATATTTCCAACCATAGAGGCACAACGCTTTGCCGCAATTTCCTCTTGCACAGCAAGCAATTCCTGAAACCATCTGGACTTTTCTTCATAAGGTACAGGGTCATCCATCTTTGCCGCAGGTGTGCCGACACGAGGTGAATATATGAAGGTAAATAAAGATGTAAATTCAACCTCTTTTATAAGTGAAAGGGTTTCCTTGAATTCTTCGTATGTTTCACCAGGAAAACCAACAATAATATCACTTGTAAGTGACAAGCCATCAATTTTTTCTTTTGCATATTTAATAATATCCAAATATTTTTTTCTGTCATAGTGACGGTTCATAGCTTTTAAAACTCTGTCCGAACCACTCTGGAAAGGCAAATGAAGATGTCTGCTGATATGCTTACCATTTGCAATGGTGTCGATAAGCTCCTTAGAACAATCTCTTGGATGAGATGTCATAAATCGTAGCCAGTAATCGCCCTCTATTGAGTCAATTTCTGAAAGCAAATTTGAGAAATTCACATCATCAGGCAAGGTCTTGCCATATGAATTTACATTCTGACCAAGCAGAGTTATATCCTTATAACCGCTGTTAATCATCTGCTTAGCTTCTTCAATAATGACATTTTTATCTCGGCTTCGTTCTCTGCCACGAACATATGGTACAATACAGTATGTGCAGAAATTATTACAGCCATACATAATCGGCAGCCAGCCTTTAAAAGTACCATCTCTGCGAACAGGAATACCCTCATACAGCATTTTATCGTCATTTCCACGCTCAAAAACTCTCTTGCCGTTTACCAAGGAATTATACATAAGCTCTGGAAAATGGTGCAAAGAATGAGTACCAAACACAAGACCCACAAAAGGAAAGCTTTTATAAATCTTATTAGCAATATGCTCCTGCTCCATCATACAACCACACAAAGCAATTAAAATCTGAGGATGTCTGCGTTTTAAAGCCTTTAAGGCACCGACATTTCCAAAAACTCTGTCCTCTGCGTGTTCACGAACAGCACAGGTATTAAATAATATAAAATCCGCATCATCAGGAGCATCAACAAAATCAAAGCCTGATTCTGCAAGCATACCCTTGATTTTTTCACTATCAGCAACATTTTGCTGACAGCCATATGTTCTTATGTAAGCAAGAGGCTTTTCGCCACGCTTGCGAACTTCCATAATTTCGGCAATTAATTTCAGATATTCAAATTGATTATCTGAAACATTGCTTATCAAATTTTTATTTTCAGGCAAATAAATGCACTCCTAATAACAATTTTAATAAAATGCAATTTAAATAAGGTTACTAATTACTGCAAAATCAACCTTATTAACCGTTTAATTATAACACAAACCATTGCATTTTTCAATCACTTTATACATTTTTCCACGGAAATCAATTTTTAAAAATGACCAATAATTTTCAAAATATTATTGGAGTCAAGTAAGCAATCAAGCATAATTTTTGATATAGCTTTTTTAGATTGAGTATCAGATTTGAAGAGCTTGATTAGGTTAATGGCAGCGGGCTCAAAAAAGTATATGGAGCTCCGAGTCTTGTTGCCGCACAAAAAGCCTTTGAAC
>JAKSRB010000042.1 GCA_024403825.1 Ruminococcus sp.
CAGGGTAACTTCTATCGCAACTTCCATTGTGGAAGTTACTTTGAGAATTTACTTTTTAAAAATTTCTTTTATGCAAGCCTTGATTATAACTGATTATTATGCTATAATTAAATTTAATAATTATATTTATAATTCGGCTAAACTGCACAATTTATTATGCAGTATTGCCTTTACTGAAAGGAAGATATATTATGAAAAGCGGAGTTTTAAAAGACGGTATCAATGCCGCTCCACAGCGTACTCTTTTGCACGCTTTAGGTCTTACTGATGAGGAAATCAAAAAGCCTTTAATTGGTATTGTTAGTTCTAAAAATGACATCGTTCCAGGACATATGAACATTGATAAGGTTGTTGAGGCTGTAAAAATGGGTGTTGCCCTCGCTGGCGGTGTTCCTATTGTTTTCCCTGCAATCGCTGTTTGTGACGGTATTGCTATGGGTCATGAGGGTATGAAGTATTCTCTTGTTACTCGTGAGCTTATCGCTGACTCAACTGAGGCTATGGCTAAGGCTCATGCATTTGACGGTCTTGTTATGGTTCCTAACTGTGATAAAAATGTTCCTGGTTTGCTTATGGCTGCTGCAAGACTTAATATTCCTTCAATTTTTGTTAGTGGCGGTCCTATGCTTGCAGGTCGTGTTGACGGCAAGAAAATCAGTTACTCAACTGTTTCTGAGGCTGTTTCAAGATATAAGGTTGGCGAAATTGATGATGAAAAGCTTGCTGAATATGAGAATAATGCTTGTCCAACCTGCGGTTCTTGCTCTGGTATGTTTACAGCGAACTCTATGAACTGTCTTACTGAGGTTATCGGTATGGGCTTAAAGGGTAATGGTACTGTTCCTGCTGTTTATTCTCAGCGTCTTATGCTTGCTAAGCACGCTGGTATGAAAATTATGGAGCTTGTTGAAAAGGATATTCGTCCTCGTGATATTATGACCGAAAAGGCTTTCCAGAATGCTCTTACTGTTGATATGGCTCTCGGTTGTTCTACAAATACAATGCTGCATCTTCCTGCTATCGCTCATGAATGTGGTATTGCTCTTGACCTTGATATTGCAAATGGTATTTCTGCTAAAACTCCTAACCTTTGTCACCTTGCTCCTGCTGGTGAGCATTTCATTGAAGAGCTTAACGAGGCTGGTGGTATTTATGCTGTTATGCACGAGCTTACTAAGCTTAATCTTCTTAATACTGATATACTTACTTGTACAGGTAAAACTGTTGGAGAAAATATTGAGGGTTGCGAAATCAAAAATACTGAGATTATCAGACCTCTTTCAAATCCATATAGTGCAACAGGTGGTATTGCAGTTTTAAAGGGTAATCTTGCTCCTGACGGCTGTGTAGTTAAGAGAAGTGCTGTTGCTGAAGAGATGATGCATCATAAGGGTAATGCAAGAGTATTTGATTGCGAAGAAGATGCTCTTAATGCTATTTATGAGGGCAAAATCAATGCCGGAGATGTTGTTGTTATCCGTTATGAGGGGCCTAAGGGTGGTCCTGGTATGAGAGAAATGCTCAATCCTACCTCTGCAATTATGGGTAGTGGCTTAGGTAACTGCGTTGCACTTATTACTGACGGACGCTTCTCAGGTGCTACAAGAGGTGCTGCTATCGGTCATGTTTCTCCTGAGGCTGCCGTTGGTGGTCCTATTGCACTTATTAATGAGGGCGATACTATTGAAATCAATATTCCTGAAAATACTATCAATGTTCTTGTTTCAGATGAAGAGCTTGCTAAGCGTAAGGCAGAGTGGAAGCCTCGTCAGCCAAGAATTACAACAGGTTATCTTGCAAGATATGCTAAGCTTGTAACCTCTGGTGCTCAGGGTGCTGTTCTTGATTAATTTTTACTTAATTAATAAATTATAATTAATATAGTGTGCAATACCGTACTTTTAAAGTGTGGTATTGCATTATATTCATAAGGAGGTTACATTTATGGAGTGGGAAATTAAAGGCGGTTCTATGCCTGCTGTAGAAATTTATCTTGAACCTGGTGAAGCCATTGATTGTGAAGCCGGTGCAATGATTTGGATGAACAGAAATATGTTTATGCAGACTAAAGCCGGTGGCGTTGGAAAAATGTTCGGCAGAATGTTTTCCGGTGAAAGCCTGTTTACTAATCAATATACTGCTGTTGACGGTCATGGTATGATTACACTTGGTTCTTGCTTCCCTGGTAATATAATGGCTGTTGAAATTCAGCCAGGCAGAGAGCTTATTTGTCAGAAATCTGCTTATCTTGCCTCAACTCCTGGTGTTAGTATGTCTGTAGCTTTCCAGAAGAAAATCACAGGCGGATTTTTTGGCGGTGAAGGCTTTATAATGCAGAAAATTTCAGGTCAGGGTATTGTTTTCCTTGAAATTGACGGTTCTGCAATTACATATGACCTTGCACCTGGTGAACAAATGATTATTGATACAGGTCATCTTGCAATAATGGAGGGTACTTGTACAATGAGCGTTGAAAGGGCTGGTCAGGGTATTAAAAACCTTGCATTTGGCGGTGAGGGTTTATTTAATACTGTAGTTACTGGACCTGGCAGAATTACATTACAGACAATGCCAAAGAGTGCTTTGGTAGCTTCATTGAGTAGCTTGATGCCAAAATCATAATTTATTGATTTGCTGACAATTCAATAATGTTAATAAGTAGTTGCGAAGGAAATTTAAAATTATTCTTTCTTTGCAACTATTTTGTGTTTCTGGGTATATTATATATAGTTGTTCTTATATATTATGTTGTTAGAATATTATATGTATTATTATTTTTTGTTTTTCTTCAACAAATTTTTTGAAATAGCAAAAAACGACAAAAAGTAAGCAAAACCTTTGTTGAAAAATCCTTTGGTTATGGTAAAATATAATAAATATACTAATTAACATTTGTTTACTTTGTCAAGGAGGGTTAAATGTGGTAAAGGAATTAAAGCCTACTGATATTATTAATGGCTTTAGTGTAAGACCTGGTTATTACCTTGTGAATGGTGCTACACCGGTCAGGGGGGGTATTAATTTTACAATACATTCCGTTTATGCAACTTCCTGTACTTTATTGCTTTTTAAGCCACAGGCTGATGTGCCGTATGCAAGATTGAAATTTCCTGATTCATATAGAATTGGCAATACCTATTCTATGATTGTTTTTGGACTTGAGGTTAAGGATTTTGAGTATGCGTATTCTTTTGATGGTCCGTATGATGAGTCAAAAGGTCTTATTTTTGATAAAGATAAGTATGTTCTTGACCCTTATGCTAAGGCTGTAACAGGTCAGAGTAGTTGGGGTGAACGACAGAACGATAGTTGCGTTTATAAGGCAAGAGTTGTAGAGTATGACCACGATTGGGGTAACTCAACAAAGCCTTCACTTCCTTTTGAAGAGCTTATTATTTATGAAATGCATGTAAGAGGTTTTACTCAGGATGCATCATCCGGTGTTGTTAATAGAGGTACTTTTGCCGGAATTAAGGAGAAAATACCTTATCTTAAAGAGCTTGGTATAAATGCTATTGAGCTAATGCCTATTTTTGAGTTTGATGAAATGGGTTCTTATCGTACCTTTGAGGGCGAACAGCTTTACGATTATTGGGGTTATAATACTGTTTGCTTTTTTGCTCCGAATACAGGCTATGAGTCTGACCATGAGCATCACAGAGAGGGTACTGAGCTTAAAGAGCTTATCCATGAGCTTCACGAAAATGGTATTGAAATTATCCTTGATGTAGTATTTAATCATACTGCTGAGGGTAATGAGCTTGGTCCATTCTTTTCATTTAAAGGTATTGATAATAATATTTATTATATGCTTACCCCTGACGGCAAGTACTATAATTTTAGTGGCTGCGGAAATGTTTTGAACTGTAATCAGCCGATTGTTCAGCAGTTTATTCTTGATTGTCTGAGATACTGGGTAACTGAGTACAGAGTTGATGGCTTTAGATTTGACCTTGCATCAATTCTTGGAAGAAATGAAGACGGTTCTCCAATGGAAAAGCCACCATTATTAAAAAGTCTGGCATTTGACCCAATTCTTGGAGATGTCAAGCTTATTGCTGAAGCATGGGATGCAGGCGGACTTTATCAGGTTGGCAGCTTCCCATCTTGGAACAGGTGGGCTGAATGGAATGGTAAATATCGTGATGACTTAAGAAGATTTCTTAAGGGTGATGGCGACCTTGCCTGGGCGGCTGTTCAGAGATTAACCGGTTCAAAGGATTTATATGACCCTACCTACAGAGGAAACAATGCATCTGTAAACTTCCTTACCTGTCATGACGGCTTTACTATGTATGATATGTATTCATATAATGAAAAGCATAATTATAAAAATGGTTGGTTCGGTACTGACGGTGCCGATGATAATAATAGCTGGAACTGCGGAGAAGAGGGAGAAACAAATAATCCTGAGATAATAAAGCTCAGAAATAAAATGTGTAAAAATGCATTTGCAACACTTATGTGCAGCCGAGGTGCGGCACTATTCCTTGCAGGAGATGAATTTTGTAATACCCAGTTTGGTAATAATAATGCTTACTGTCAGGATAATATTACATCATGGCTTGACTGGAGCAGAAAAGAAAAATATAAGGATATATTTGAATTTTTCAAATATATGATTTCATTCCGCAAGCGTTTCCATGTTATTACTGATAATAGTGGAAAAGATACTTGCAGTTTACCTCCTGTTAGTATTCATACGAGCAAGCCTTGGCATGCAAGCTATGAACCTCATACAAGAATGATTGGTGTAATGTATGCAGGTGCAAGCAGAAAGAAATCAGGATTAGATGAAATTGTATATTATGGAATAAATGCATACTGGGATAATGTAAATGTCGAGCTTCCTGAGTTGCCACAGGGATATGTTTGGAAATTATATGTTGACACAGGCAGAAATGCAGATGATGTAATAGTTGAAAATAAAAACATATATTTATATGACAGACATATCAGTATGGGTGGAAGAACGGTATTTGCGGCTGTTGCAGAAAAGTTATACGGATAATATTATTATATAATTGATTTTGATTAAGAAGGTTATTGAAAATATGAGTTTTCAATAACCTTCTTTGCTTCTAAAATTTTGTTATATAATTTCATTATTTTTTCATATTGACTTAGGAGGAGAATTTATATATAATAAATAAGATAAATAGTCGAAATTTGCATTTTTTTGCAAATGTTTTGCTATGCATTGATATAGTATTGTTTCTATGTATGTTCAATACTGGTATTATATTTAGTAAAAATTAAAAGGAGTGTGTTTATGCGAAAGGATGGAATAATTATTGCGGTAATTTTATTTGTTGCAGGTGCAATTTTGATTTCCTTCTCCCCAACAGGTATTCCTATGGCAATCATTGGTTTAATGTGTGTATTGTTAATTGCGGGCTATGTTTTTGGTATGTTTCCCTTATTAAAATACACACATTCTTTTATTAATGCAAGAAAAAGGATTAATCGTATTTGTGAGATTCAAACCAACGAACCTTGGATTGCATTAAGTAATATTGAGGCACTGTTTCTGAATGATGACCTCGACCGCCTTTTTGATGAGTATAGACAAATTGTCAACGAAAAGGAGTCACTTGTTGATTCATTTTGTGATATTGAGGATATTATCAATGAAGATGTTATTGCATTAAAGTCATGGAAAGGTTTGATAATGCAGTTGCCGTCAACCTTTACAGGTTTAGGAATTTTGGGTACATTTATAGGACTGTTACTTGGTATCAGTAGTATTGGGTTTAGCTCCGTAACAGTTGCAATAGGTAGTATTCAGACTTTGCTGGAGGGTGTAAGAACTGCCTTTTATACTTCCGTTGCAGGTGTTATTCTTTCAATTCTCTTTAACCTGTTGTATAAATTTGTGTGGAACAGACTTGAAAAAAGAATGTATGCTTTTTTCAATGATTTTCATAAATATATAATTCCGGAGAAAAGTACTTTGATTATGAGTGAAAGAATTAATCTTCAAAGAAAAATTGTTGAAAGACTTGATACTTTGATTGAAAATCATAACAAGGAGATATAAGATGAAAAGAAGGAAAAATAACTCTGAGGAGGTTTCTTACTGGCAGTCAACCGCAGATGTTTTATGTGCTTTCCTGTTTATTATTTTGCTTGTTCTTGCATTGTTATTACTTATCTTTGTTACTAAATCTTTGGAAAATAATACTTCAAACTCTGACAATGTATATAAGGGTGTAAAAGAGATTGTTGAAACAACCGTCCATAGACGAAAGGGCGGTGGAGATAGTTCTGATGAAACAACAAAGGCTACAAAAGTAACTACCAGACCTATTCAGAGCGGTGGCGGAGGAGGACAAGGCGAATATCCTGAAGAGGGTGAAACTGAAGGAGGCAACAAATCTGCTGTATATGTAGTTGTTTATGACGGTGAAACTGAGAAAAATATTCTGCAAAGCGATATAACCTTTGAGCTTTATAATAATAAGGATTTATTGCAAACATTATATACATATTATCCTGAGAAAATTGCATATAACTCATTTGCCACAAAAAAGGACGGAACTTTTTATCTTCCTGAAAAAATTGTGCTTGATGATTATTATTTCAAACAGATTTCAGAGATTAAGGGTTATGATAATGCGGATAATGTATGGTTTAAATTAAATGAAGAATATGATTGGTCAAATGCATATGTGGTAAAAATACCTGTTTATCCAGCTAAAAATATTGTGAGAGTTTCTATGATTGATACTTATTCTAAGAATGCAGTTACAGGCGGAAGCTTTGAGCTTATTGCCGCTGAAGATATTACAACTGTTGACGGAACGGTGCGATATAAATCAGGTGAAATTGTTGATGAACTTATTTGTGACGAAAACGGATATGCAGAGAGTATCGAGGTTTATCTCGGAAAATATTATCTCAGGCAAAAGGATATTCCGTTTGGTTATGCTGGTATATTGGGTAAAACCGAGGTTGAAGTAGATAAAAAATCAGATGAAACGGGCAATAAGGTACAAACCTTTGAATGTGAAAAAACTCAGGTTATACTTTATCTTAATGATGAAATCAGTGTTGCAACTATGCTTACAGGTGCTACATACAAATTAACCTGCGATAAAGATACTTCTTTTGCAGAAGTTTGTAAAACCGATGATATGGGTAGAATAATAATCACAGATTTGGAAAAGAATTGCACATATCATTTGAATCAGATTGCGAGTGTAGATGAATATGCCATTGATAAGCTTGAACATTCATTTACAGTTGATGAAACAGGCAGAGTTGATGAAGAGATACGAACTGAAATGATGCTGACTAACAGAATTATTCGTGCAAAGTTTGATGTTTCAGATGCAATAATTCGTATTCCTCTCAGAAATCATCATATTGAATTATATGATGATAAGGATAAGCTTATAAAGGAATGGACAACCTCAGAAATTTCACAGGAAATTGAGGGTATTGAACCTGGTAATTATTATATTCTTTGTGATGGTGGAAAAAGAAAGGATATTACAATTCAGGATATTGCAGATGTCCAGAAAATTTCTTTTACTTTATGGTCAATCTATGGATTTATTGCAGGTTTCATTATTCTTGTTATTTTAATTGCAGCTGCTGTAATAATGTACAAAAAAATAATTAAGAATAAACTTAATAAAAAATCAAAGAACATAACTTAAAATTATATTTATTGAAAGGGTGAGCTGATGGGTGAAAGAGAAGATTTAATAAGATTTGATGAGGTTTTCTATTCGATTAAGAAGTACAGAAGATTTGTGTTATTTCTGACAGTTATGGGATTGGTAGTAGGTATTGTGCTGCAGATTGTTACCACTATAACTGATTTTTCCGGACGAAAATGTATTGCTACGGCATCAATAGCAGTTGTTTCACAGACACAAAACGGCAATTTCAGCAATAATAATAAATCACCTAATTATCAGGAGGTTCAACTTGCTGAGGACCTTGTAGGTTCGGTAAAATATATCTGTACAAGCTATGATACATTACAGAAGGTTACGGATAGTCTGGAGCTTTTAGGTATTTCACCTAAGAAGCTTCAGAAAAGTCTTTCGGTTTCACAATATGAGGATACTCAGATTATGGAGCTTGTGCTTACTTGGGATGATGAAGATGAAGCAATAATTATACTTAATTCGCTGATAAATATTGTCCCTGACGCATTGATTAATTCCTTAAAGCTTGGTAGTGTTACCGTTATAAACAGTGCCAGAATTACCGGTAGTACAGAAAAACAATTCACTTCAAAATGGATACTGATTTTAGGCGGAATTGGGTTCTTAATAAGTATCGGACTAATAATTTTGCAGTTGATTTTATATCCGACCCTGCTTGATGTCAAGGAAGTGCCTCGGTTGTTTGGATTGCAATGCTTTGGAGAAATTCCTGAAAACAAGGGTTTGCCAAGAAACAAGCTTATGACAAGTGGAAATCAAAAGTTACAGGAAAGATTTAGCCGATATAATGAAAGTATGACTTCAACTGCGGTTATTCTATCCCATGTGCTTGATACTAATAATCAGAAATATATATATTTTACATCGTCTTTAGAGAACGAGGGTAAGACAAGTGTAGTATCTAATCTTGCATTAAGATTATCAATGATTGGCAAAAAGGTTTTGTTAATAGATTTTGATTTGCGTAACCCTAATATGGGCGGAATGTTTTTAGATAAAACAGAGCATAGCCATTCATTGAATGCTGTATATTACAACGAAAAGTATTTTAATGAGGCAGTTGTGCATATTAATGAAAATATGGATTTATTGCCGACACTCCTTGAAAGTAAGAAGATTATTGTAGATAAATATTTATGCAATCTTATTAAGGAGTCAACCTCAGAATATGATTATGTGCTTATGGATACTGGCCCTGTAGGTTTGGTTTCTGAAACAATGCTCCTTAATAGAATTGCTAATAAGGCTATATTTATTATCAGATATGACAAGGTAGGCGTTGAGGTTATCAGAAATAATATTGAGCGATTAACTGATTCAGGTGTAAATGTAATTGGATGCATAGTTAATGGTGTAACCAAAAAGCTTGATAGTGATTCATATTATTATTACTACAAGTCAAATGATAAGCGTACACATAGTAAAAATGGTCGCAAGGAAAATCAAAAAAAGCATTTATTTAATTTTTTAAAAAAATTAAATAAAACAACATAACAAAAAGCGACAGCGGAAAAATTTCTGCTGTCGCTTTTGTACTTTTTTAATTAACATTGAGAAAATTAACCGTTCTTAATAACCTGACGGCGTTCTTCAAGCATCTCAGCAAGCTTGTCAATTATTCTCTCTTCGTTAATCTGTTCGATGAGCTCTGAGAATAACTCAGGAATATCATCTTGTGTGTAATTTGGACGGTCTGTAATCTGCTTTACAGCATAAGCGTCCTTTGTCATTGTTGGAAGAAATGTACGAGCATAGTTTTTGGTCATCTGCTTAACACCAACAACCTTAATCATTTCTTTTTTGAGCAATGAATTGATTAAAAGATTGATGTAGCTTTTTTTCCAGGTCTTGTTTACTGATCTCGCAACAATTTCCGAACTTGTAAGTGGCTCATTAAGATCCCATAAGAGATACATAATTTCCTCTTCACTTTTAGTAAGCATAAATACCTCCAGACTAAATGGTATATTGAATCCTGGCGTAAATGATTCAACATTTAATCATTTATATTATAAAATATTTTAAACATTAAGTCAATACATTGATAAAATTTAAGAGGTTTTGTCATAAAATTTATTGATTGCTGTCGCATTAGCATAAAAATTTGCCCTATATTAGACTTTTTGTCTGAATACAAGGCAAACAATTTATATTATTTTAGTCCATTTCCCAGTTATGCCATACATTCTGAATATCGTCATTATCATCAAACATATCAAGCATTTTCTGCATTTTTACAACAGTTTCTTCTTCCTCAAGCTTTGTATATGTGCTTGGAACCATTTCAAGCTCTGCTGATACAAATTCATATCCAAGCTTTTCAAGCTCTTCTCTTACTGTGCTGAAATCTTCAGGCTCTGTATAAACTGTGAATACATCTTCTTCAGCCTCAAAATCTGCTGCTCCACACTCAAGTGCATCACTCATTACTGTGTCCTCATCCTTTTCAAGCTCTTCACGCTCGATTACAAGAACACCCTTTTGTGAGAACATAAAGCTTACACAGCCCTGAGTACCCATATTTCCACCAAATTTATCAAAGTAATGTCTTACTTCGCCTGCTGTTCTGTTGCGGTTGTCAGTAAGTGCTTCAACAATTACTGCAACACCATTTGGACCATAGCCTTCATAGGTTACTGCCTCATAGTTTGTTGAATCAGCTTCGCTTGTTGCTTTTTTGATAATTCTTTCAATATTATCATTAGGTACATTTGCAGCCTTTGCCTTTGCAATACAATCCTTTAGCTTTGAATTTACTGTTGGGTCAGCACTTCCGCCCTCTTTGATAGCTACAATAAGCTCTCTGCCGATTTTTGTAAATACCTTAGCTCTTGCGGCATCATTTTTACCTTTTTTCTGCTTAATGGTACTCCATTTATTATGTCCTGACATTATTTACTCATTCCTTTTTTATAAAATAAAAGACTGTCGCCTGATAACTGAATAACAGTCATAACATTAATATTTAGTATATCATATCCCATAACGGTCTGTAAATATAAAAAGTTATTACAGTTTTGTAATAACTCCATTGCCAAATATCTGTTATAGTGTTATAATAATCTGTATGAAGTAGTTTTGAAAGGTTGTTGCCATTATGATAAAATCTATGACTGGCTTTGGCAGATGTGAAAATATTCTTAACGGCAGAGAAATTATGGTTGAAATCAAGGGTGTCAATCATCGTTATTTTGAATTTTCCTGCCGTTCTACAAGAGGCTATGGCTTTGTAGATGATAAGATTAAAAGCTTTGTTAATTCAAGAGTTTCAAGGGGCAAGATTGATGTTTTTGTTTCAATCGGTGCATCTGAGGAGGTTCCATCTGAGGTTACTGTAAATCATCAGCTTGTTGCAGGCTATCTGAATGCTATGAAAGAAATCAGCGATAAATATAATATCGAGAATGATGTTACTGTTGTTTCAATTTCTCGCTTTCCTGATGTATTTACTGTTCATAAAACTGCTGAGGATGAAGAACAGATTACCGCTGATGTTTTAAGTACGGTTGAAGCTGCCCTCAATTCGTTTATTGCTATGCGTGAGAATGAGGGCGAGAGAATGAAGGCTGATATTCTCAGCAGAGCAAATAAGATTATTGATATTGTATCTGAAATTGAGGAGCGTTCTCCGCAGACTGTCAGCGAGTATGAAGCAAGACTTACCGAGAAAATCAAACAGACCTTAGCTGATAACAGTATTGCCGTTGATGAACAGAGAGTGCTTACAGAGGTTGCAATTTTTGCTGATAAGGTTGCTGTTGCTGAGGAAACTGTAAGATTACGCAGTCATTTTGAGCAGTTAAGTCAGTTCCTTGAATATTCCGAGCCAGTTGGCAGAAAGCTTGATTTTATAATTCAGGAAATGAACAGAGAGGCAAATACTATTGGTTCAAAGGTTCAGGATGCTGTTCTTGCTCATAAGGTTGTCGATATTAAAAGTGAAATTGAGAAAATTCGTGAGCAGGTTCAGAATATCGAATAATCGAATGACAGGTTGTGTGATAAAATATGAAGCTTATTAATGTTGGATTTGGCAATCTTGTTAATTCTGATAAAATCATTGCTATTGTTACACCTGAGTCTGCTCCTGTAAAAAGAATGGTGCAGGAGGCAAAGTCACAGGGTGTTCTCATAGATGCTACCTGCGGACGCAGAAGCAAATCGGTTATCATAACCGAGCATAATCATATAGTTCTGTCTGCAATTTCCTGCGAAACAATTCAGAACAGAACTGACGAAAGTGAGGAACAGAGGGATGAGTGAGAAAAAGCGTGGCGTACTTGTACTTTATACAGGCTCTTCAGGAGTTGGCAAGGGTACTATTATGCAGGAGCTTTTGAAAAATGATTCAAGCATAAGACTTTCGGTTTCCAATACTACGAGAAATCCGAGAGAGGGAGAAATTGACGGAGTACATTATAATTTTGTTACAAAAGAGCAGTTTACAGCTCTTATTGATGAGGATGGCTACCTTGAGTACGCTCAGTACTGCGACAATTACTATGGAACTCCTAAAAAGCAGGTTGAAGATATGCTTAATCAGGGTTACAATGTATTTCTTGAAATAGAGGTACAGGGTGGATTGCAGATTATGGAAAAATATCCTGATGTTCTGAGTATCTTTATTTTACCACCTTCAATGGAGTCGCTTGAACGCAGGCTCAGAAGAAGGGGTACTGAGGATGAAGAAACTATACAAAAACGACTTGAAGCCGCAAAATATGAAATAGGCTTTAAGGATAAATATAAATATAATGTTGTTAATGGGGAGCTTGATGTTGCAGTAAATGAGGTTCTTGATATTCTTCATAGAGCTGTAAATGAAAGCAATTAAGATTATATTTTAAATTAGTCAATAATAATTAATAAATATATATAATATCTAACAGGGGAGAATTTAGTTATGCATAAGATTGATGTTGATGAGTTATTCGCAGGTAAGCAGAGCAAGTATGCACTTGTAGTAGGTGTTTCAAAGAGAGCAAGACAGATTACCTCACAGTTTGAAAACGATGGTACTGTTACCGAGGAAAAGCCTGTTCTTATTGCTATTGAAGAAATTGAAAATCACGATATTAACCTTTTAGAACCGGATGAAAATGAGCTCTGATATTGCGGTATCGGTTGCAGTTGAAAATACTGTATATTCATTTGATAAAAAGTTTGATTATATTCTGCCGTCTGAGCTTGAAGGCTCAGCAAAAATCGGTTGCAGAGTTGTTGTGCCATTCGGCAGAGGGAACAGAAAACGACAGGCAATCATACTTGACAGACATACCAATAATCAGGGTGAACTGAAAAGTGTGATTAGTGTTATTGATTCAGAACCGATTTTATCAGAAGAGTTGATAAAGCTTGCAGAATTTATGAAGGAGCATTATTTTTGTACATTATATGATGCTGTAAAAACTATGCTTCCAGCGGGTATTAATTATCGGCTGACAACCGTTTACGGTGCAAAGAGTGAGCCTGAAAGCCTGCCTGAGCTTGATGACGAGGAGCAGAGAATATATAATTATCTGCTTAGAAAGCGAAAGGCGGTAAAATCTGATATAATTCTTGATGATTTTGGTTTAAACAGTACAGCAATACTTGACCGATTGACAGAATATGGCTTGCTTTATAAATCAGATGAGGCTTTTCGTAGGGTTTCGGATGCGGTTATGAAAATGGCGGCACCGTCACCTGATGTTGATATAAGCAGATATAAGCTTACAACAAAACAGAAAAGTGTAATGGATTTACTATTAATGACAGGGGGTACTTCTGTAAAAGAATTATGTTATTTTACAGGTGTTACTTCTGCTGTTGTTGAGGCTTTGTTTAAAAAAGGTCTTATCTATTTTTATGATGAAGAAGTTTTCAGAATTGATAATCGTAACAAGGATTTATCCTTGCCACCTATTGTCCTTTCTGACGAACAGCAGAGAGCCTGCGACAATTTATATGATGAATATAAGGATGTAAGGCCTCATACAAGTCTTTTGTATGGAGTTACAGGCTCAGGAAAAACAAGTGTTTTTATCAAACTGATTGAGCGTGTGATTGAAGATGATAAAGGGATTATTGTAATGGTTCCTGAAATATCGCTTACACCTCAGTTTGTTGCAAATTTTTCAAAAAGATTTGGAAATAAAATTGCGGTTTTTCATAGTGCTTTGTCTTTAGGTGAAAGACTTGATGAATACAAAAGAGTGAAAAAAGGTTTAGCAAAGATTGTAATTGGCACTCGTAGTGCGGTTTTTGCTCCGTTTGAAAATGTTGGTCTTATAATTATGGACGAGGAGCAGGAGTACAGCTATAAATCTGAAAGCTCTCCGAGATACCATGCAAGAGAAATTGCAAAATTTCGTTGTTTTTATAATAACGCTCTTTTGGTGCTTAGCTCTGCAACTCCGAGCATTGAAACCTTTTACTATGCTAATAGTGGAAGATATTCTCTGAATACTCTTGCAAAGCGGTATGGCTCAGCAACCTTGCCTGAGGTAATTACTGCTGATATGAATATGGAAGCACAGAATGGCAATACTTCTGGTTTTTCTGATACTCTGCTTGAGGGAATAGAGGAAAATTTACAGAATGGCAAGCAGTCTATATTATTGCTGAACAGGCGAGGTCATAATACATTTGTAACCTGCCGTTCATGTGGTGATGCTGTTACTTGTCCTAATTGCTCAATTTCGCTTACATTTCATAGTGCAAACAGTCGTCTGATGTGCCATTATTGCGGATATTCAGTTCCTTATCTGAATGAATGTCCGACCTGTCACAATAATTCTTTAAGATTTGGCGGTACTGGTACTCAAAAGGCGGAACAGGATATTTCTGAAATTTTTCCTGACGCAAGGGTTTTGAGAATGGATACAGATGCCACTTCTTCAAAGTCATCATATGAAAAAATGATTTCTTCATTCGCTAATGGCGAATATGATATATTAATTGGTACTCAGATGGTTGCAAAGGGACTTAATTTTCCAAATGTAACGCTTGTAGGTGTGCTTAATACCGACCAGATGTTATATGCGGATGATTACAGAAGCTATGAAAGGTCATTTTCTTTGCTTACTCAGGTGGTTGGCAGAAGTGGGCGAGGTAATAGCAAGGGTATTGCTGTTATTCAATCCTATACTCCTGATAATCTTATAATAAATATGGCGGCAAAGCAGGATTATAATACCTTCTATAATACCGAAATAAAGGTCAGAGAGGGTATGCTATATCCACCCTTTGCGGATATTTGTCTTGTAGGATTTGTGGGTGAAAATCAGGTTGATACTCTAAAGGGTGCAAACTACTTTTTACAAAGCTTTATACAGCTTGCAAGAAAAGAATATCCTGATTTACCTCTGAGAATTTTAGGACCTTCACCTGCATTGGTTGTAAAGGTGAGCAATAAATTCAGATATAAGCTTATAATAAAATGCAAAAATACTAAAGATTTTCGCAGGTTACTTTCAAGCCTGCTTATAGATTTCAGTAATAATAAAGAGTTCAGCAGAGTTACGGCTTATGCAGATATGAATGCCCTTGTCTGCTGATTGAAAGGAAAGTTGGAAATGGCTATCAGACAAATTGTAAAAGAGGGCGATGACATCCTCACTAAAAAATGCAGACCTGTAGTCAAATTTGATGAACGACTTGCAGACCTGCTTGATGATATGGCAGAAACCTTACATCTTGCAAATGGTGTTGGACTTGCCGCACCGCAGGTTGGAATTTTGAGAAGACTTGTAATTATTGATATTGGTGAGGGAGTTATCGAGCTGATAAATCCAAAGATAATTGCATACAGTGGAGATCAGGAGTCAGTTGAGGGATGTCTTTCCTGTCCTGGTGAGTGGGGAATAACACATCGTCCTGAGTATGTTAAGGTTAAGGCTCAGAACAGATTTGGCGAAGAATTTACCATTGACGGCAAGGAATTGCTTGCAAAGGCATTTTGTCACGAAATAGACCACCTTGACGGAATTTTATATAAGCAAAAGGTTGTCCGTATGCTCACACCTCAGGAAATTGAAGAAATGAATAGCTGATTGAAAATGGTATTTAGAGATAAATATAAGCTAACAGCCGAACAAAGCCGATTTCTTGCCAAAAAGAAGTGGGATGAAAATGTTTACTGCGGTATGCGAATGGAAAACAGGGCAGTAACATTTCCGCAGACAAAAACTATTCTGAATGGTATAAATGTTCCAAGCGTACAGCTTAATGATATTCAGGCTATATTGAATATGCGTGATGCGTGGAAGTACATTTTGAATACTATTGATGAGCCTGTAACATTTGAATACTGGTGCAAGCTTAATGAATATATAGCAAGAAACGAAGCTCTTGAATGGGGAAAGCTAAGGACAGGAATGGTTGGAATATCAGGAACAGAT
>JAKSRB010000043.1 GCA_024403825.1 Ruminococcus sp.
TCTGTCCCAGTAGGCTTTGAAGGATTGTTCGTTTTTATTATCGCCATATTCATAATATACTCTGTCCTTGATTATATCAGGCAAATATTGCTGTGGTGTATAGTGATTTGGATAATCGTGCGGATATAAGTAAAACTGTCCTTTGTTTTGATTGTCCTCGCCATCATAATGCTTGTTTTGAAGTTGGCGTGGTACAGGCCCGTAGTTTCCTTTTTCTATATCTCCCATTGCTCTGTTTATTCCCATATATCCAGAATTGGATTTTGGTGCATTGCATACCATTATTACCGCATCTGCAAGCGGTATTCTTGCCTCAGGCATTCCAAGTGCCTGAGCCATATCAACACAGGATTTTACTATTGGCAACAGTTGGGGATAGGCAAGCCCTACATCCTCACACGCACATACCATAAGTCTGCGACAGGCACTTGGTAAATCACCTGCCTGCAACAGCCTTGCAAGATAGTGCAAAGCCGCATTTGCATCACTTCCACGCATACTTTTCTGGTAGCCTGATATTATATCGTAATGCTCATCACCGTCTTTATCGTATCTTACAGCACTTTTTTGTACAAGCTGTTCAACTGCTTCAAGTGTGATTATTGCTTTGTTATCTTGCTTTTCTGCCGATATTACCGATAATTCAACAGCATTCATTGCCTTGCGTACATCGCCACCACAGCCGTTGGCGATTTTTTTTGCACATTCTTCGGAAATTACTATTTCAGTTTCTTTTTCTTCCTCAAGAATTTTTACAGCACGATATACGGCTTTTACTACTTCGTCAGGAGTTACTGATTTAAATTCAAATACGGTTGAACGGCTTAATATTGCATTATAAACATAAAAATATGGATTTTCGGTTGTTGAGGCAATTAGCGTTATACTGCCGTTTTCTATGTATTCAAGCAGGGTTTGCTGCTGTTTCTTATTGAAATACTGGATTTCATCAAGATAAAGCAAAATACCGTTCATACCCGAAAGTGTGTTTAGTTGTGCAACCGTTTCCTTTATATCTGCGGTTGATGCAGTTGTACCGTTCAGCTTTTTTAACATTCGGTTTGTCTTTTTTGCAATATATGTTGCAAGAGTTGTTTTGCCAACCCCTGACGGTCCGTAAAATATTAAATTGGGTATTTCTCCGCTTTCAATGATTTTTCTAAGTGGTTTGCCCTCGGAAAGCAAATGCTTTTGACCTACAATTTCATCAAGTGACTTTGGACGAAGTCGGTCTGCAAGTGGAATATTCATATTTTGCCCTCCTGTAGTTTAATATTATTTTTCAGATAAATTTATTTTGTCTGTTCAGATTAGTCCAACAAGCATTTTCTGAATTTCAGTAGCATCATTTATATCAATTCTTCCGTCTTGATTATAGTCTGCATTAATCTGACTTTCTTCGGACAGGGTTTTAAGCATGACAATATTTTTCTGTATTAATGTAACATCAGTTATATCTATTATGCCGTCTAAGTTGGCATCACCTAATAATTTTGGAGTGTCTTTTTCTTTTGTTGTTATGGCTTTGATTACAAATGTTCCGCCTAAATCATCATTGTTGTAAATTTTGTACCAGTCAAGTAAATCAAGCATTTCATCATCATACATTACATAGCAATCACCATATCTTGAATCGTTTATAAATGAAAAAACTCCGCTTGTGTTTGATATCCATTCTCCTACACCGAATGAGTTTTCCACATATTCAGACTCTTCTGTTAAAAACTTTTCGTTTGCAGATGATGTATCTATAGTTACTGCTAATCCTCCCATACCTGTAGGCAGTTTATAATCCTCTATATCAGCACATATATAACCGCTGAATGGTACTATATCGCTGTAAAGCTCTTGCCATTCGGCTTTGTCCTGAATAAGATCTCCTGTTTCTTCGTCAGTCGGAATGTAATAAATTGTATAATCTGCACCTGTGCTGGTGGTTTCAAATACTACTTTATCAAGATTATTGAAATCCTCGCTGAAATCGAATTTGTTTATGTATGATACATTTTCAAAGGATTTTAAATAGTCAAATTCATATGTTGCTCCGTATATTTCATTCTGATAAAGCTTTTTATTTTCGGTTATTTCTTCGTATTCCATTATGGTGTATGATGGCTTGTATTTATTGTCAAATATATACTTGTCTTCATATGAAATCCAGAAATATCCGCCAAGCACATTGTAATCTCCCCAACTGTTTTTTACAAGCCATGCACCGTCATTCGCTGGTCTTTTGGTGTATGCGGTTCCAAAATTTTCTTTTGAATAGTTGTCGTCCCAGCCAACCACCTCTATTGCGTGACCTGTATATGAGCCGTTATAACTGCTCGGCATAAAATATGAGGTTCTGTCATAGGATTCAAAGCTTGTATTCTGTGCATAGGCGGTGCTTACTCCACCATTGTCAATTATGGATTGTTTTATTTCGTCAGGTCTGTTTTTGCTCAGATATTTTACTGATGTTGTTCCGTATTTTGTAAAATCAGGTGTTATCATATCGCTTGTTGTTTCATTTAACGATATATCTCCAACCTCAGCTTCCTCAGCTCCGCCATACCAAGATGTAAAATATCCGAGTGCAATATTTGTAAATCCGTCTGATTTATAGTTTCTTTGCCAGCCTTTTCCGTCTGAATGAGTTGTTGCCCATACATTAAGATGTTTTTCACTCATATTGCCGATATTTAGTCCTGAGCTTAACAGCTTTGATTCAAATGTTGCTATAGCCGCATAAAAACCGCAGTCATTATAGCTTTGGGACTTTATTTCTGTTACAAAATTCTTTGGTACGGAGCTATAGCTTGGCGGAAGAGAATCTTCCGTATTTTCGTCATATGTTGGTTGTTCTGTTTCCGCAGTATGCTCGTCATTCTGAGATAATGCACCGTTTTCTGTGGTTGCAGCTGCTGCGTTGGTTATTCCTGCTGATAATGTTATACATAATGCTGAGAATATTGCAGCAAATCTTAAAGATTTTTTTCTATACATAAAGATTCACCTTGTTTTTTTAGATTTTTTAAATAAAAAGTATTGTGCTTAAGTTTTTTAGATTTATAGTTTGTCTAAATTATATCAAATCAAATTTAGTTTGTAAAGAATATCGCTAATACTAAGATAAATAATAATATAAACAGTAATTTGCTGATTTGTTACATTGAAAGGATTTGATTGAAATGGGATTGAGAACGGACCTTGCTGTTGAGGCAAGGGAAATTGCAGGCGAACATATAGGTGGAGTTGAGTATAAGGCTTATAACGAAAATGGATTGTCTATTTCAAGGCTAAAGGTAAAAAACCAAAGGGCAAAGCACGCACTTGGCAAGGAAATCGGAACATATATAACTATTGAATTGCCGTCACTTACAGATAATTTTAATGAAACAGACAAACGGCTGATAACAATAGGGGAGGAAATCAGAAGATTATTACCGGTTAATGGACTTGTTCTGGTCGTAGGTCTTGGTAATCAGGAGATTACTCCTGACTCTCTTGGACCAAAGACAAGCTCAAGAGTTCTTGCAACACGCCACATTTCCGGTGAAATTGCAAGGTCAACAGGACTTGACAGGCTAAGACCTGTTGCAGTAATGCAGACAGGAGTTACAGGGCAGACAGGCATTGAAACAGGTGAATATATACTCAGTATTGTTAAGCGAATAAAGCCTACAGCGGTGGTTGCTATTGACGCACTTGCATCACGCAGAATTGAAAGGTTGGGATGTACTCTGCAAATATCCGATACAGGTATTGCTCCGGGTGCTGGAGTGGGAAACCACCGTACACGCATAAATCAGGATACAATAGGTGTGCCAGTAATTGCTATAGGAGTTCCGACAGTAGTTGATATTCAGACTCTTGCAAGCGACCTGCTGAAAAATGAATGTTCAGATAAGGAGCAAAAAATAATTCGCCCTGATAATCGTGATATGATAGTAATTCCGAGAGAAATAGATTTGCTAACCGAAAGAGCCTCCAGACTTATAGCTTTTGCACTCAATGGAGCATTGCAAAATGAATTTGATTTACCTGATTTAGTTTCCTTGATGTAGCATTACAGGTCAATACCGCAGATTTTTAAAGAGAAAATCTGCGGTATTAACCTATTTATGATTAATATAAAAATTAGTTCAAAATATCAATAATTCTGCATATACATATAAATAAGCGTGTTAAACAGGTAAGCATAATTTATATTAATAAGTGTCATAATTCTAATTAAGTCAAAAGCAGGTGATACTTTGAAAGCAGCAGAAAAAATTTTAGGTTGTTTGAAAGTTTTAACATCATTTGGACTTGTGGCGACAGCCGTTGTAAGCCTTGCTTATAGAATACCGCAATGTTTCCGTTCACAAACACCTGCGGCACTTGCGGCAGCGGCATTTTCACTTACAGACGGTGAGTATAAAATCATTACTGAAAGTCAGGAGCAGAAAGAAACTGTACCTGAGGAGGATACTAACCAAAATACCGAAAATACTCAGGAGCAACAGAAAAATATCTTGCCAAAAGTTGAAACCGTAACTTCAAATCATTCTACTGAAAGGGATAAATCTGATTATTATGATTCATATGGTGACCATACAGGCGAGGAAAAGTATGAAATAGCAGAAAATACATATTTCGGTGGAGGAACAGAGGTTGAAAATTTTTCGGTTAAGAATAAAACAGGTGTAGATTATGATTTTGCATCAATTCTTAATAATGATTTAACCTTTGATGTCAGCAGTAAATCAGATGGACCACAGGTTTTGATATATCACACCCATACAACAGAGGGATATATGGATGAGGATGTTGACTTTTTTTATGACAGCTTTTATTCCAGAACGCAGGACGGAAATTTCAGCGTTGTAGCAGTAGGGGATGCAATATCAGAAGTATTGAATAAGCGAGGAATTAAAACAATTCACGATAAAACAATTCACGATTCAACATATGACGGTTCTTATGACAGAAGCTCGCAGACGGTTGAAACATATATGAAAAAATATGACAGTATCAAGGTTGTTCTGGACATTCATAGAGATGCCATTGGAACAGATGAAAGAAAAATCAAACCTGTATTTACTTATAATGGCAAAAAAGCGGCACAAATTATGATTTTGTCAGGATGTGATGACGGTAGCGACTGGTTCCCGAACTGGCAGAATAATCTTAACTTTGCTTTGAAAATCCAGAATAAAGCCGAAGAAATATATGAAGGAATGACAAGACCATTAAGCTTTGATTACTTCAGATATAATGAATATGTATGTGATGGTTCATTGTTGATTGAGGTCGGAACGGAAGCAAATTCGGTAGATGAAGCAGTATATGCAGGTGAATTATTGGGAAATGTACTTGCTGAGGTTTTTAAATCATAAGGGATAATTAATTATAGATAATCTTCAATATAATAAAATGGCTGTTAATGTTATCTGAAAAGGTAGCATTAACAGCCATTACAAATCTGAAAATTAAATTTTGAAAATTTATAATATTGTTATCTTAGCTTGTAAATGTAGTAATCTATGCCAAATACTGTTGAAATACCTAAAAATTCAGGATTTGAATGTGTAGGCAGATATTTTGAAAAATATTTTGCATTTAATGTGTTTAATACATTTTCGTTAGTTATTTCAAAACTATTATCAAGAAGCTGATTTAAAGCATTTATATGTCTTTTATATACAATACTTTGAGTATCCATCATTAATAAATAGATTGGATTATCTGAGCTTAAACCAGAAAGATTTTGTGCATTTTTTTCAAAGGTCTGATAGGTGGTATAATATAAGCTATCAATATCAAGCATTTCAGATGAAAAACATACTTCTCGCCACTCATCAGAATCAAAAATTATAAAATTACTATCAGATGAAAGCTCTTTTATACTTATATTATTATCATTGCTTTGTGGAAAAAGGTAATTGCACTCAACTGTCAGTAAATTGTTAGTTAATAAGGCAAGAAAAATTATTGATGTAATCTGTTTTTTATATTTACAGATATTTTTAAAGTGAATTTTACCAATAAGCCAATGAATAAAAGCAAAAACTGACATATAAAACAGGGGATATGTAATCATTATGTATCTGTCACAATAGCCTGTTGTAAAAAAAGTCATTGAATATGCTGTGAATGCACAAATTGTAAGACCACTTAAAAGCATTGCAATACAAACGGAGCTTGTTTTCATTATTCTGACGGCTATTTTCTGAGGAGTAGTATTTTTTATTCGCTTTGCAGTTAATGCAAAATTTTCGATGATATAGCTTTTTATTGCAAGAATTTTAGAATTATTTCTGAATAAAAACAAGATAGGAATTGAAAAAATTATGATGAGCAGAAGCACCATTATAATCATATTTTTAATAAATAGTAAATCTCCAGGAGATAAATATGGTAAGCCCAGTACTCTTATAAGAAAATATTCTATTGAATATCTGAACTGAGTGCCGAAATAATCAAATGTTCCTTTACCGCTTTCGCCAAAAATCTGACTCAAAAGAGGGGGGAATATAACGCAAGCAAGCAGAATCCCTGATAGCATAGCTGTACCATAAGCAAGCAAGCCTTTGATTTGTTTTCTCAATAAAAATCTTATACAAAAGCATATTGCAAATACAAAAGCTACAATAGTAAATTCGTGTTGAGTTAATGCACCAAGCATTACTACAATAGCAGCGGATATTAAATGCTTAATAGAAAATTTGTCATCTTTAGAAATTAATGAATGAACATATGCAAGTATTATAACCCACATTGTAACCATAGAATACATTCTGATATATATAAATGTATCAACAGCACCAACTGAAAAACCATAGCATAGCATTGGTATAATAGCAAGCCAGCGGGATTTTAATATATTTTTTGCAAGCAGATAAAGAAATATTTCTGCCACTATAAAACATATTATTGTAACTGAAAGTCCATAATATGCGGAAAAGCTTTCAGGAAAAAACGAACATACTGTGTGTAGAGTTAAGTAAAAAAGAGGCGGATGCCTGTCGTAGCTCTGATTGTACCATACATTTTCATAATCAAAGCGTTCATTGTTATCAACCTCAATATAATTTTTAAATATATCTCCTGAAACCCATTTTTCAACATTTATATATTGTTTGTTGGTATCACTAATGTATTTATCATAGCTAAGAAATGGGTTGTGATGTGAATTTGATAATCCAAAGCTGTACATTTCATCGGAATGAAAACCAGTTTTGTCAAATGTAAATATTTTTACCATATTTATAGCCTGCAAAATAATAATCAATGCAATGACAATATATAAAATAATCTTATTTTTAGATACTTTTGTAATAAAAGATTTCATTTTTTACACCCTTAATGCAACAGATTTTTTAAATGTTTACTTAATTATAGCATTGTTTGCAAAAAATTTCAAATAAAAAAAGTTTCGATATATTTTAAAATTGCTGATTAGATAATTTACTGTTTTATTTCTTAAAGGTTTAGTTATATTGTAAAATATTATGGACAACAAATACACTTTTTAGAAAAATTTTCCAAAAATTTTGTAAAAACAGGTGACAAATCGAAAATTAAGTGCTATAATATATGTACAAAAAAAGTAGATGAAAGGTTGGATATATATGAAATTTAAAAAAGTTTTAAGCATAATAATGGCAGTTTGTACACTAATTGTAAGCATTTCAATGATAAATGTTAATGCGGCAACAACAAAATATTATGGTGATGCAGACGGTGATGGTTTAGTTTCGATTAGTGATGTAACCATAATTCAAATGTACCTTGTCGGACTTTCTAATCTTTCATCGGAGCAAATGAAGCTTGCTGATGTTGATAAAGATGGCAGGGTAAATATTCAGGATGCTACAGCTATTCAAAAATATCTTGCTGGATATACAAGTGGTGTTGCATATGTTGGAAAAAAATATTCTCAACAGACTAGTACAGCAACACAACCAACAACACAGGCACCAACACAGCCTGCAACCTCTGCTGTTGATGCAAATGGTGGATATTATTGTTATGATATGGCAAACAGAGTAATGGAAATGATGAATGAAAACCGAGCTGCAGAGGGGCTTCAGCCATTAAGAGTTGGTGCTTCACTTGAAAATACAGCAGAAGTCAGAGTAAAGGAAATTACACAAAGATTTGGTCATAGCAGACCTGACGGCACTTCATATACTACCGCATTTGATAAGGTAAATTACAGATGGTATGCTTGTGCAGAAAATATAGCTGATGGTCATATATCACCTGAGGCTGTAATGAGTGCATGGATGATGTCCAGAGGTCATAAAGCTAACATTATGGACGAGGAATTTACACATTTTTCTGTTGCTACATATTGTTATAAAGGCAGATTATATTGGTGTGCAGTATTTGGACAGGTTTGGGAATAAACTTTCATTAAATATTAGTATTAAATTAAATTTAAGACGGCTGTATCATATTTCTGATACAGCCGTTAAATTAATAGGTGATAATTGATTTTATTAAACTTGTTTTTTATAACATTTGACATAATTAAAAATAGAGTTATAATAATATAAAAGGATGTGGATTGAATTGAATATTGAAATATATAATCAGGCAAAAACTGTAACTGAAGAATTATGTGAAAAAGCCAAGCTTAGAAAGGGCGATATATTTGTTGTCGGTTGTTCGTCAAGCGAGATTATTGGCGGTGTAATTGGTCATAATTCAAGTGTTGAAGCTGCTGAGGCGGTTTTTAAGGGAATTTATGAGGTTTTGAACAGTAGGGGAGTGTTTCTTGCGGCACAATGCTGTGAGCATTTGAACAGAGCAATAATTGTTGAGCGTAAGGCTGTTCCTTATGCTGAAGTAGTAAATGTTGTTCCTCAGCCAAAGGCAGGAGGTTCGTTTGCTACTACCGCCTATAAAAATTTTTCTGAGCCTGTTGCAGTTGAAAATATTAAGGCTGATGCAGGTATTGATATTGGAGGCACATTAATCGGTATGCACTTAAAGGCGGTTGCTGTACCAACAAGATTGAGCATAGATAAAATCGGAAATGCTTTGTTGCTTGTCGCACGAACAAGACCAAAATTTATTGGTGGAAATCGTGCTGTTTATGATGAAGATAATATGTAATAATTTTTAAAATTTAAAAGTGGTATGTGAAAATATGTTTTTTCGCATACCACTTTATGTATTTAAATTATAAAACCGCCGTTTACTCCTAAAACCTGACCTGTGATAAATTTAGATTTTTCACTACACAAAAAAACTGCTGCCTGTGCTATATCATTTGGTGTTCCCAGTGCATTTAATGGAGTTTCCTCTTTTAATTCCCTGATTGTCAGAGAATCAAAGCCTTTCATCATATCTGTCATTACTACTCCTGGGCAAATGCAGTTTACTCTTATGCCACTCAATCCGACTTCCTTAGCCAATGCCTTAGTCAAGCCGATTATTGCGGCTTTTGATGCACTATAATGAACCTCGCAGGATGCTCCAACCTGCCCCCACATTGAGCTTATATTCAGTATAACTCCGCTGTGGCTTTTCAGCATATATCTTTTCAGTACCTCCTGAGTGCAGTTGAATGTGCCGTCAAGATTTACTCCCATCATATTTTTCCAGTCGTTTTCAGTAATATCAGTGAATAATTTTTGTTGTGCAATTCCTGCGTTATTGACAAGTATATCAACCGAGCCAAACATTGTATCAATTATATCATACATATTATTGACGGAGCTTCTGTCGGATACATCTGCCTGAACAGCAAGTGCTGTAATCTGATATTCTGTGCATAGCCGTCTTGCAAGCATATTTGCACCTTGTTTATTATGAAAGCTGTGAATTATTACATTATATCCTGATTGTGCAAATTCTTCTGCTATTGCAGAACCAATGCCACCAGAACCACCTGTTATAAGTACATTTTTCATTATATTATACCTTACATTTCTTTCGTTTTGCTTTCGTTTTCTGCAAGTATTTCAGCGATTAATTCTCGCTCGTCCATATGATATTTTACACCCTTGATTTCCTGATAATCCTCGTGACCTTTGCCTGCAAGCACGATTATATCCCCATCTTGGGCATTGTTAATGCAATATCTGATTGCATCCTTACGGTTTGGTACAACAACATATTTTCCGTCAGTTTTTGCAAGTCCTGTTTCTATATCTGCAATTATATCCATTACATCTTCAAATCTTGAATTGTCCTCAGTAATAACTGAAAGGTCACTAAGCTTTCCGGAAACTTCGCCCATTTCGTATCTGCGTACCTTTGGACGATTTCCGCCTGCTCCGAACATAGTTATTAATCTGTTTGGATTGTACTGGCGGAGTGTTGTTAAAACATTTTCCATTGATAGTGCGTTGTGAGCATAATCTATTAATAAAGTGAATTTGTCAGAAACCTTAACAGGCTCAACTCTGCCCTTAACCTTTGCACAATCAAGACCTTCAATTATCGCATTGTCCGATATTCCAAAAAATGATACAGCAGAAATTGCGGCAAGTGCATTATATACATTGAATTTTCCGGGAATACTGACATCAGGGGAGAGGTGCTTTATTCCCTCGGTTTCAAAATGTACTCCGATTTTGCCGTTTTCTGAAAGTAAATGGTCATTTTTCGCTCTTAAATCGGCATTTTCTGAAAAACCAAAGGTTAGTACATTTTTTGCATCTTTAGTAATATTTTTCCAGTTTTCATCATCAATATTTGCAGCAGCATTTTTGCACTGTCGGAATAACAGGCTTTTGCAATATAAGTATTCGGCAAGGTCCTTATGCTCGACACCACCAATGTGGTCATCTGAAAAGTTTGTGAATATGCCTGCATCAAAGGTAATTCCAGCAAGTCTGTTATGCTTTAGTCCGATTGATGATGCTTCAATTATCATTGCTTTACAGCCTGCATTTATCATATTTCGCATAGCCTTCTGAATTTCATATGATTCAGGGGTAGTGTTTTCAGTTTTGTAGGTGTTACCGCCATATACTATTCCGAGTGTTCCGATAGTACCTGCATGTATTCCTAATTTCTCAAATATTTCAGCAATCATAGCGGTTGTGGTAGTTTTACCCTTAGTGCCTGTAATTGCGATTGTAGTCAGCTCTTCGGCAGGTCTGCCAAAATATTCTACGCTCATTAAAGCAAGTGCAAGTCGTGTATTATCAGTTTTTATAACTGCCACATTTTCGGGTACAATAAAATCAAGGTCATCGCTGATTACAAGTGCAGATGCACCCTTTTCAACTGCCATTTTTGCAAATTTATGTCCGTCAGATGTGTAGCCCTTCAGGCATACGAAAGCATCACCTGATGTTACTTTTCGTGAATCGTAAATAACATCGTGTATTTCAGGGTTTAGGTCATTTAAAATTGTGTAATTAATATTTATAAGTAATTCTTTAAGTTTCAACAAATCACTCCGTTCTGATATGATATAATTTTTCGAGGATGAAACCTTACTATTTAATTATACCAATTATAATTTAAGATTACAACTGAACAGGGCAAAAAAACTAAAAATATTCTTATTATTTCTAATTATGCAAATTTAACGAAAAAATATAAAAAATTTCAAATTCTAAATCATTTTTTGCAAATAATTTTAGGCTAATTTTAGATAATGTTTCAAATATTTTAATACAGATTTATTAAAAATTGCTAAATCAAATTTGTTAAACCTGCATAAAAAATCAAAGACGATTTGTAACTTAAAATATAATTTAATAAGTCAATAGTTAAATTGCACAAAAATTTTAATATATTTTAAGCAAAAAGCCAAAAAGTATAAAGGTAGTTGAAATTTCTTTGATTTTTTGATATTATTTATGTAGTGGATTTAATGTCTGTTTGTGCAAATTGCAGTATCAGTTATATCACTAATGATATTATTTGATTTGTGCATTACAGCAAGGTTATCCATAGAGTCCGTATAGGAATACAAAATATTTTTTGAAAGAGGGATTTTCCAATGAAAATGAAAAGAATTCTCGCAGTTCTTCTCGCAA
Source organism: Ruminococcus sp. (assembly GCA_024403825.1). Taxonomy (GTDB): domain Bacteria; phylum Bacillota; class Clostridia; order Oscillospirales; family Acutalibacteraceae; genus Ruminococcoides. Next base: position 11,976 of record JAKSRB010000043.1, read on the forward strand.
GTATGCTTACAGCAACAGCTCTTGTAGGCTGCGGTGGAAGCTCAAGCACAACAAAAACTGAAAGCTCTTCAGGCAATAATGGTTCTTCAAGCTCAACTGATGCATCATCACTTGAAAACGGTGTAGTAGATGTTGCTGACTTCGGTGATGAAGATAACATTACTCTTAAGGTTTGGGCTCCTGATGCTGCTGTTTCTGTAACACAGAGCCAGTGCGATGCTTTTGTAGCTCTTTATCCAGACAAGAATATTACAATCAATGTTGTTGCTCAGACAGAGGCTCAGGCAGGTACTCAGGCTCAGACAGATCCAGGTACAGCTGCTGATGTATTCGGTTTTGCTTGCGACCAGCTCGACAACCTTGTAAAGGCTAAGGTTATTTCTGAAGCTGTTTATGCTGAAGAAGTTGCTGCTGCTAACTCACCAGAGTCTGTAGATGCAGGTAAGGTTGATGGTACACTTTACTACTATCCTGAAACAACAAACGGTTACTTCCTTGTTTATGATAAGTCAGTTGTAAGCGATGAGCAGGCTCAGTCATTTGAAAGTGTTCTTGAGGCTTGTAAGACAGCTGGCAAGCAGTTCATTATGGATGCTGGTAATGGTTTCTATTCATGTATCTTCACTTTCACAGGTGGATGCACAATTGACGGATTTACAGATGAAGAGCAGACAATCCAGAACATTGTTATGGAAGATGAGGACAAGACTGTTAAGACTCTTCAGGCTTTTGCTAAACTCTTCAAGGATTACAAGGGTACATTCCAGGCTCTTTCAGTAGATAAGATTGCTTCAGGTTTTGCTAATGGTACTTGCGGTGCTGGTATCGACGGCAGCTGGAACACAGCAACAAACAAAGAGAAGCTTGGCGACAACTTCGGTGCTGCTAAACTCCCAACTATCAAGGTTGATGGCGAAGATGTTCAGATGGTTTCAATGTATGGTTACAAGGCTCTCGCTGTAAACGCTAACTCAGCATTCCCAAGATCATCTCAGATTCTTGCTTACTATCTCTCAGGTGAGAAGTGCCAGAGAGAAAGAGCTGAAAAGCTTGAGTGGGGTCCAACAAACACAACTGTTGTTAAAGAAGATGTTGTAACAAGCGATGCTGCTCTCGTAGCAAGCGATGCTCAGTCAAAGCACTCAGTTGCTCAGGTTCGTATTTCAAGCACATTCTGGGATCCAATGGCTACTCTTGGTAATCAGATGATCGCTGACGAGTGCAACCCTGATGATGCTGAAGCTATGAAGACACTCCTCAACAAGATTAACAATAATATTAAGGATGAATAATTACTTTATATATTGTTAAAAATGCTTTAAACTAACGATGGGGTGCTGTCCTTAGCACCCCATTTGATAACATTATTTTGCGGATTTCGTTACCCCGTTACCTTTAAGGCAATTTCTGTATTCATACACCAAACGAATAATGTTTTATTGTTTATTACAGAATACACGGAACGCAAAAGATATTATTAGTTTGGTGTATAAAGAAGAAATTATTTGCAACTATTTTTAAGGAGAGCTAATATATGACATTTATAGAATATAAACAGCTTAATCCTATTCAAAGATTTGCCTATAACTTCAAAAAAGGTCTTGCAAGCGTACCAAAGGCAGTTGGAGGATTTTTCAAGGGAATTGGTACAGGCATTGTAAGTCTTATTACAACCATAATTAATGGATTTAGAAATTACGGCACAACCTTTGTTAAGGGTGATTTGTTTACAAAATTGTCCTATATCATTTTTGGTATCGGCGATTTAAGTAAGGGTAAATATTATAAGGGTCTTATTTACCTCTTAGTTGAAGTTTTTTACATAATTTTTATGGCAAGCTTCGGCGGACAGTACATCTCAAAGTTTGGAACACTTGGTACTGTTGAAACAACCTTTGTTCAGGATGGTAAGTTTAAAAAGCAGATTTTCGGTGATAACTCAATGCTTATTCTCCTTTATTCTGTACTTACTATCGTTGTTACAGTTATTGTATTTGCAATTTATATTTCAAATATTAAAGATGCTTATAAGATGGAACAGCTTAAGAGAGATGGCATTAAGCCAAGCTCATTTGCTGAGGATATGAGAGAGTATCTTGACGGTAAGTATCATATCACACTTCTCTCATTACCAGTACTTCTTATTGGTATATTTAATATTCTTCCACTTATCTTTATGATTCTTATAGCTTTCACAAGCTATGATAAATCACATCTCCCGCCGGGAACATTGTTCTCATGGGTTGGTTTCAGTAACTTTACTTCTGTATTTGATATTGTTGGTAACTCAACTCGTGCAACAACATTTATTGAGCTTACAAAATGGACATTTATCTGGGCTATTTTGGCTACATTCACAAACTATATTCTTGGTATGATTGTTGCTCTTATGATTAACAAAAAGGGTATCAAGTTTAAGTCATTGTGGAGAACACTTTTCGTTCTTGCAATCGCTGTTCCACAGTTCGTATCACTTCTTCTTATGAACCAGATTCTCCAGACTGACGGTGCTATGAATGTACTCCTTTCAAACATCACAGGTCAGGATGTTCATATTCAGTTCCTTAACAACTCAACACTTATGGCAAGAACTACTGTTGTAATTGTAAACTGCTGGGTTGGTATTCCATATACTATCCTTTCAATGTCAGGTATTCTTATGAATATTCCTGAAGACCTTTATGAGTCTGCTCGTATTGACGGTGCAGGTCCTGTAAGAACATTTACAAGCATTACTCTTCCATATATGCTTTTCGTTACTACTCCACAGCTTATCACTCAGTTTGTAGGTAATATCAACAACTTCAATGTTATTTACCTCTTAACTGGTGGTGGTCCATCTAACCCAGACTTCTATCAGGCTGGTAATACTGATATTCTTGTTACATGGTTGTTCAAACTCACAATGACCGCTCAGGACTACAACCTTGCTGCTGCTATCGGTATTCTTGTATTTATCGTTTGTGCTACATTGTCATTGATTGTTTATAACAACTCTAAGTCAATGAAAGATGAGGAGGCGTTCTCATGATAAAAAGTTACAAGTTAAGAAGAGGTATTGCGAATACAGTAATCTACATTCTGCTTGCAGTTCTTGGACTCATCTGGATTTCTCCATTCGTTTACCTTGTAATGCATTCTTTCCGTGTAGGTAATACAGGTACTACAGTACCATATCTTATTCCACAGGAATGGGGTCTTGATAACTATATTGACCTGTTCAAAAGTCAGGGCGGTACAGCTCAGCTTAATTTCCCAAGATGGTTTATGAATACTTTAATTGTTGCAATTTTCAGCTGTATCATTTCAACAATTTCAGTTCTTATGGTAAGTTACGCATTCAGCCGTCTTAGATTTAAAACTCGTAAAAAGTTTATGAATGTTGGTATGATTCTTGGTATGTTCCCTGGATTTATGACAATGATCGCTATCTATTATCTTTTAAAGGCTATGGGTCTTACTCAGACTCTTGTTGCTCTTGTAATTTGCTATAGTTGCGGTGCAGGTCTTGGTTTCCAGATTTCAAAGGGCTTCTTTGATACAATTCCAAGAGCATTGGATGAAGCTGCTACCATTGACGGTGCAACCAGAAATCAGATTTTCTGGAGAATTATTCTTCCAATGTCAAAGCCAATCGTAGTTTATACAATTCTCACAGCTTTCATCGGACCTTGGACAGACTTCATTTTGGCTAAGATTATTATGGGTGATAAGCGTGATAACTATACTGTTGCAATCGGTATCCAGTTGATGCAGGATAAAGAGTTTATCGGTACATACTACAAGCAGTCACTTGCTGGTTCAGTAGTAGTTGCAGTACCTATCTCAATTCTCTTCCTTATTCTCCAGAGATACTATGTAGAAGGTGTAACAGGCGGTGCTGTAAAGGGCTAATTAAATTAGTTATTTTATAATA
>JAKSRB010000044.1 GCA_024403825.1 Ruminococcus sp.
GATATTTATTGCTGTATTTATCATATTTTAAAGGTTCTCCGGTTATCTTCTTCTGAACGAACCTTTCTTCACTCAGGCGTTGTCTTTGCTGTGCAGAATAGTTTACCCTATTTAGCTGTACAGGAGGTACACTATTAGGCTGACTATTTTGTCCGTTGTAATTATCAATTCTGCCAAATTGTGCTGGATTAGCATTTCTTTGGCTTTGATTTTGATTTACAGGCATATCCTCAGTGATTTTACTTGCAAAATAATCATCAGTATTATCTGCTCTATTTTGCTGAACTGGCTGATTAAACGGTCTGTTACCGTAATCTATATTCGGATTTTGTCTGCTGTGGTCATATGTATTATTCATATCAATTCTGCCAAATTGTGCAGGATTTAAATTTCTTTGGCTTTGATTTTGATTTACAGGCATATCCTCAGTGATTTTACTTGCAAAATAATCATCAGTATTATCTGCTCTATTTTGCTGAACTGGCTGATTAAACGGTCTGTTACCGTAATCTATATTCGGATTTTGTCTGCTGTGGTCATATGTATTATTCATATCAATTCTGCCGAATTGTGCAGGATTGACATTTCTGTTATTATTCTGTGTTGGTGGCATATTATTAAATTGAGCATCTTTTGGCAATACAAGTGGACTGCCACATACTGTACAAAATTTTCCGCTATTTTCTGTACCACATCTTTGACATTTCATTTTAAGCTCCCTCTTTCATTATAGTTTATGGATATAATTCGATAATTATATAATATCGTGTTTTATTTAAAAAGTCAATAAATCGAGTGCAAATTTAGTAATAAATGCTGTTGAATTTTCTTAAAATTTATTGTATAATTTGGATGAATGATTGTATAAATTACATATATGAAAGGATGGTTGTTTTGAGAGGTCTTTATTCATCTAAAAGTAAAATCAGGCACCAAATTTTTACCGAAGTTGCAAGACTTGCCTATGAGGGCGGAGATTATTCAAACTTTGAGGGATTACCATATAAAATTATTCCTGGAGAAATTTCATCTTACAGAGATAGTATTTTTCTTGAGCGTGCAATAGTTGGCGAAAGATTAAGAGTTGCAATGGGACTTCCTCTATCTCCTGTAGATAAGCAATCTCATATTTCCAAGGGCGTTGAGGAAAGTATGATTGATGAAAAGGTTTATACTCCACCGCTTGTAAATATCATAAAATTTGCTTGCCATAGCTGTCCTGAAAAGCGTATTTTTGTTACTAATGGTTGTCAGGGTTGTCTGGAGCATCCTTGTACAGAGGTTTGTCCTAAAGGGGCTATCTCCATAGTTAATGGCAAGTCTGTTATTGACGAGGAAAAATGTATTAAATGTGGAAAATGTCAGAATGCTTGTCCGTATAAAGCTATTATTAAGCAGGAAAGACCTTGTGCTGCTGCCTGCGGAATGAAAGCTATACATAGTGATAAATACGGCAGAGCTGATATTGATTATGATAAGTGCGTTTCCTGCGGAATGTGCCTTGTAAGCTGTCCGTTTGGTGCTATAGTTGATAAAAGTCAGATATTCCAGACGATTATGGCTATTAATAGTGATGTTCCGGTATATGCGGCACTTGCTCCTGCCGTTGCAGGTCAGTTCAAGGGACTGCCTTCAAATAAGATAAGAAATGCTTTTAAGGCATTGGGCTTTACAAATGTTGTTGAGGTTGCAGTTGGTGCTGACCTTTGTACTGTTGAGGAAGCAAAGGACTTTATGGAAGAAGTACCAGCAAAACAGCCATTTATGGCAACATCCTGTTGTCCGGCATGGAGCGTTATGGCTAAAAAGCAGTTTCCTGATATTGCTGGTAATATTTCAATGGCACTTACACCAATGGTGCTTACAGGAAGACTTACAAAACAGCAGTTTCCAAATTGTAAGGTTGTATTTATCGGACCTTGTGCGGCTAAGAAGCTTGAGGCGAGCAGAAGAACAATCAGAAGTGATATTGATTTTGTTCTGACCTTTGAAGAGGTTGCAGGAATGTTTGATGCAAAGGGAGTTGATTTTGACAAGCTTGAGGTTGACGAAAATCCTGTAGTATATTCAAGTGCAGACGGCAGAGGCTTTGCAGTCAGTGGCGGAGTTGCTCAGGCTGTTGTAAATACTATTGCCAAGCTTGACCCAGATAGAGAAGTAAAGGTTGCAAGTGCTCAGGGACTTGATGACTGTGTTAAGCTGTTAAGAATGGCTAAAGCTGGCAAGTATAACGGATACCTTCTTGAAGGAATGGCATGCCCTGGAGGTTGCGTTGCAGGTGCAGGAACTATCAATGCTCCTGAAAAATCTGTGCTTGAAGTTCAGAAAAGTAAAAAGGAAACCTCTTATATTGATGCGGTTGATACTCCATTTATTGATAAGCTTTCAACTCTCGAAAATATGTACCATGAATTTGATAATAAAAAATAAGTATATCAATTAGAAAATCAAAGATTAAAAATAATATTAATCAAGGCAACATTACATATTTATAAGTAGTGTTGCCTTAATTTAAATTATGCAGGGTGGTGAGCAATTTGTCAGATTATAATAAATTTTACAGAGCATATAAGTATATGACAGATTTACTTGAAAATGATTATACCTATAATCTTATCAGACAATGTATGCATGATGCTGATAAAGGCGAGGATTCTCACAATGGAAAAATCAGAGAATATGTTATTGATTTGGCGTGGGTTGCAGCTATAGAAGATACTCTGCCCTATATTCAAAAGGCGATTGATGAGCAAAGAAGATATTTTACACATACTGAAAATCTTGTAAGAATTGAAAATGCAAGGAAAATCAATTCAGAATCAATCAAACACCTTGCAAGACATACAAATCTTATAACAAAGGTTGAAAATGATGTCATAATGCCTGAGAAAATTTTAACCAACGAGGTTGAAGAAAGCTTTGACATATATGAAAATCGTGTATTAATGACATTAATTCGCAAGACATTGCGTTTTATAGATAAAAAATATGATGTTCTGAAAAATACAGATAATAAAAGCTGTAATGAGCTTAATATAGCACGACATATTGAATTTTACGATAACAAAATCGGATTTGAATTAAAGTATAAAAATGAAAATAATTATGTATTATCCGATAATATAAAAAATATAGCTAATGTTGCTCAGCTTTCAGATTTTGACCGAATCAGGCGACTAAGATTGGTATTAAATGAATTTCTTTCAATGAAGCTATTGAAGGATATTTCAAATCAAGCCGAGGTGCATTCTCCACTAATTCAGACAAATTTGCTTAAGAAAAACAGAAATTTCAAAAAAATAGTTGAGCTATGGAATTATCTTGAAAGCTACAAGGATAAAGGCTATGAAATTTCTGAGTATGAGTACAACGGTAAAATAAATAATCAAATTCAAAATGATATGTATCTTGTAATGGCATTTGAGCATTTTATGATGAATGTTGCGACAAATCCTGATTTCAGAAAAATGTTACAGCATAGATATGAAATTGAAAATACAAAAAATGCTGAAAGCTTGGCTCGTACAGAAAAAAATATAGAAGCAAAATTCAAAGCACAGATTGAAGCTGTAAAAAAAGAAGAAATGCAGTTGAGAATTTGTGAGGTTAAGGAGAAAGAACGGAAAATTTCGGAGCTTTCAAATAAAATAAAAAAATTAGAATCGAAAATATCCGCAAAGGATATAAAAATTAAATCTCAGGAAGAGCATATATCAACGCTTGAAAAAAGCATAATTGAAGATAAAGAGGAATATAATAGTCAGATAACACATTTGAATGAAAGAGAAAAAGAGCTAAAAGCAACGATTGATGAATATTGCAAAGCTATTGATAATCAAGCACAGATAATTAAAGAAAAAGAAAATCAGGTATTTAAATTATCTGCAAGCATAGAGCAGGAACGGAATGAATTTGCAGAGCAACAGAACAGCTTAAAAAAAGAATATGATGAAAAACTGAAGGCTGTTGAAAAAGACTATTTTGAAAAACTACAGGAAATAAATAAGAAATTTTTGATAGAAAAAGAAAAAATTGAAAAATCAATAGATAAAAGAATTGAGGCAATAAAAAAGTTATCAGATAGTCAGTATATAACAAAAACCAAAGAATTGCAGAAATCTGTCAAGAAAGAAATTAAAAAATCTGAAAAGAAAGCTAATCAGAAAATCTCAGAAATCAAAAGTGAATACAAACTGCTTAAAAATTACAGCGAAGCTATTCAGTTGGATTATACAACAGGATTTTCAGAGCTTATATTTTTATATACACAACAGCTTGCTGAAGAAAAGTACGAGGGAATATCTGACAAAATCAGGGAGCTTTCACAAGCAATAAAATCAATCATAATGATTTATGAAAACAAAAAAATTATTCTTCTTACAAATAACCGTAATGCGTTAAAAATAATTAAGAAATATCAGACATCAGAAAAAATCACCAATATTCTGGTTGATATATTAAAAATAATAAATTTAAAAAACAATACACCTACTATGATAACCTGCTCCGAATGTTATTATGATTATGCAAAAGCTTTTTCAAATATGGTGTCTGATAAATTTTCTGTCACACCTGAAATCCTATGTAATAAAGAGCTGAAAACTAATAAAATGTTAGCGGTTTATTTTAGCAATAATAAATGATAATATTGGATTGACAATAAATTAGTGCTATGATATAATACATAATATATTATATATTGCAATTAAGGGGGAATTTTTATCAATAAACTATTCAAAAATACATATATGTCCTGGAAAAAAACGATTCTTTTTTCTGTTGTCATAGGCATAATAGTTGGAGTACTAAATAGAATACCATTTCTTGATAACACTTCATTTCAGGATATTGCTATAGTAATGGATATGTGGATTATTTTAGCATTGTTCATTATTATAAACTGTAAAAGCTGTAAGGAAGCGATTGGCAAGTGCTTTACATTCTTTTTAATAAGTCAGCCAATTATATATTTGGTTGAGCTATTAATTGATGTGCTTATTTATAATGATGATTTTGTTGAAACCTTTAAGCTGTTTTTCTGGAATTATTACATTGGTGTTGGTTGGTTTACTTGGACAATATTGACTATACCAGGTGCTTTTATTGCGTATCAGGTAAAAAGAGATAATATTTTATCATCTATTATTCTATCAGTTGCTACGGGATATTTGGCACTAAAAGGAATTGATGATCTTATTAATACGATTTTTCATAATTTCCCATATCACCTGCTTAACAGTATAATATGTCTTGTAATGGCTTACTATTTGATTTTTCTTTTATTGTCTGACAAAAAAGGAAGAATAATTACTTTTTCAATTACTACCATTATTTTGGTGATAGGTTTAGTGAATGGTATTGCAACAGTTAATAAACCAATTAGTTACCCTATGCAAATTGGTTTGGAAAATGGCAATAAAATAGTTGAATGTATAGTAGATGATGAGAATATCGCAACTGCATATATTAACGATGATGAAAAAAGCATAAATGTTGAGTCATCCCAAGAGGCAGGAAATACTGAAATCCATGTAAAAGATGAATTTAATAATGAATATATATATGATGTTGACTCATCATCAAAGAGTTTTATTGTAACTCTATCGGAATAAAACACAAAAAGCAACAGACCTCCTAATCAGCAAAAGCTGTGGGAGGTCCGTTATTTTATGTATAAAATTATAAGTACAAAATCAAGCCTCAAGTATCATTGGTATAACTGAATTGCGTTCAATATTCAGCACAATGGATATTTCATCGCTTACCATTTTTTCTACTTCTTTTAATATTCGTTCATCTGCCATTTGTAAATGCTTTCCTCGTTTCATTTGTGCTTTTTCGTGAAAACGAAGTAAGCGAACAAGATTTACAAGCTTTTGCAAATCTCCGCTTGCAATTATCTCTTTACAAATATTTATTCTTTCAACCTTATCTGAAATCCAATCAGGTACTTCACCAATATTTTCAATAATATTATTTACTTCTTCCTGATTTAATATATAACGCATTTTTCCAACAAGTGTTTCATTTTCTGTTGGTACAAATAATGTCGAGGCAGAGTTGCACACAGGTTTTAAAACATAATATTCAATCTTTTCTCTGCCAATTTGTTTTATAGTTATTTCGGCTATCTCGCAAACTCCGTTTGAACCATAAAGTACAGTATCGCCTATATTATACATTTTCTGCCCAACTTTCCAATTTTAATATTTTACTTTACTTAATTATATATATTATAACACATTTTCAGGAATTATGACATAGGCAAAATAGCTAAACAAATTTTTTATATTTTGCAAAAAACATTAAAAATTGCAGATGTAGCCTTATAAATTTCAGTTTTAATATTTCAATAAAATTAAGATCCTTCGCATACTGTTCAGTACCGAAAGACCTTAATTATTTTGCTGTGCTTTTAATTTGTTACTGTGTAGCCCTTATCCTCAACAGCCTTTTTCAAAGTATCAAATGCAATTTCTTTGTTTAATGATACTACGGCTGTTCCTGCCTCGTGGCTTACCTCTGCATTGTCAACCTCCGCAAAGCTCTCCAAAGCTTTCTTTACTGTTGCCTCGCAATGCGGACACATCATTCCCTCGATTTTTAATGTTGTTTCCATTGTTTGTTTCTCCTTTGCTTTTTTTAATTTTATTCTTTTATCACGCTTTGAGCTGTGAATATTTTTGAAATTCAATCTCAGAGCATTGGTTACTACACAAAAGCTTGATAAGCTCATTGCCGCTGCTCCAAACATTGGATTTAGCTTCCAGCCAAATAATGCTATAAATGTTCCTGCAGCAAGCGGTATTCCGAAAATATTGTAGATAAATGCCCAGAAAAGATTTTCATATATATTTTTAAGTGTTGCTCTTCCAAGTCTTATTGCAACAGGTACATCACTTAACTTGCTTTTCATCAATACAATATCTGCGGCATCTATTGCTATGTCGGTTCCTGCTCCGATTGCTATTCCTGCATCTGCTGTGGTCAATGCAGGGGCATCGTTTATGCCGTCACCCACCATTGCCACCATACCGTCTTTTTTATATTTTCTGACTATCTTTTCTTTTCCGTCAGGCATTACACCCGCTATTACTTCATCAACTCCTGCTTGTCTGCCGATCGCCTGTGCAGTTTTCTGATTATCACCCGTAAGCATTATAACCTTTATTCCCATATTCTGTAAATCTTTTATTGCCTGCGGACTTTCATCCTTTATTGTGTCGGCTACTGCTATTATACCAAGCAGTTTTTTATCATATGAAAAATATAACGGAGTTTTTCCCTCATCTGCAAGCTTTTCAGCTTTTATTCTGATTTCATCTGTAATTTTTGCAGTTTTTGCTATATAACTGTAATTTCCTCCGATAAGCTCTTTGCCATTCAGATTTGCTGAAATTCCGTTGCCTGTAAATGTTGTAAATTGGCTGACCTTTTCAGGCTGAATATTTTTACTTTCTGCACTCTCTACGATTGCCTTTGCAAGTGGATGTTCACTTTTACATTCAAGTGAAACTGCATATTTTAATAATTCATTTTCGCCTGATGGGTTTATCGGTATTATATCAGTTACCTTTGGTGTGCCATTTGTTATAGTTCCTGTTTTGTCGAGTAATACAGTATTGACCTTTCCTGCTGTTTCAAGTGATGTTGCTGTTTTGAATAATATTCCGTTCTTTGCTCCTACTCCGTTTCCAACCATTATTGCCACAGGAGTTGCAAGACCCAATGCACAAGGACAGCTTATGACAAGAACTGAAATCGCTCTTTGCAAGGCTGAGCCGAATTGCTCTCCCAGTAACAGCCATATTATTGCCGTAATAATTGAAATTGATATTACTATCGGTACAAATACGCCGGATACTTTATCCGCAATTTTAGCGATTGGTGCTTTAGTTGCAGCTGCATCACTCACCATTTTTATAATTTGAGAAAGGGTGGTATCCTCTCCAACTCTTGTTGCCTTGCAGGTTATGAAGCCTGTTTGATTTGTTGTTGCGGCAGACACTTTGTCACCGATTTTTTTATCTATCGGAATACTTTCGCCTGTCAGGGCTGATTCATTTACTGCACCTGTGCCGTCAATTACTATTCCGTCAACAGGTATGTTTTCTCCTGCCCTGACTACAAAAATATCATCAATCTGTACTTGTTCTATGGGGATTTCGGTTTCAGTATTATTTTTAATTACTGTTGCTTTTTGTGGTGCAAGGTTCATAAGCCCCTTTAATGCATTAGTTGTTTTTCCTTTTGAACGAGCTTCAAGCATTTTACCGACAGTTATTAATGTCAATATCATTGCGGCAGATTCAAAATACAATTCGTGCATATATCCGATTACTGCATTTAAATTTCCAGCCAACTGTGCAGAGGTCATTGCAAATAATGCATATGTGCTGTATATAAATGATACACCTGAACCAAGTGCAACAAGCGTATCCATATTTGGTGCAAGATGTATCAAGCCTTTAAAACCGCTGATAAAAAATTTCTGATTAATTACCATTATTATTGCAGAGAGCAAAAGCTGTACAAGTCCCATTGCAATATGATTATCAATGAAAAATGCTGGTAATGGCAGACCTAACATCATATGCCCCATTGAAAAATACATTAATATTATCAGAAAGATAACAGATGCAATAAGTCTTTTTGCTATTTTTGGAGTTTCGGTATCTTTTAAATCATTTGCATTATCAGCAAAGCTGTTTGAAGTGTCCTTGCCTTTTGGTGTTGCTCCATATCCAGCCGATTCAACAGCTTTTATTATTTCTGAATCACTTGCCGTTCCCTCAACTCCCATTGAATTTGTCAGCAGACTGACAGAACAGGAGCTAACTCCCTCAACATTACAAACAGCTTTTTCGACTCTTGCACTACAAGCGGCACAACTCATTCCTGTTACATTATATTGTTTCATTATATCATCTCCGCTATTTCATTAATTTTTTAAGAGTATCCATTAACTCATCAATTATCTCGTCTTTCCCCTCACGAATATCCCTTGCTACACAGGTATGCATATGCTGAGATAAGATTTCCTTGCTAAAAGAATTTAATGCGGCATTTACTGCTGAAACCTGAGTTAAAATATCATTGCAGTAGGCATCATTTTCAAGCATACCTTTTAAACCTCTCACCTGACCTTCAATTCTGTTAAGACGGTTTATAAGCTTTTTGTATTCCTCATCACTGCGTTCTCTTTTTTTATGGCAGCTGCAAGAGGATGTTGATTGTTTATTTATAGTTTTATTCATATATTTACACCGTAGCCATTCTGTATTTATTTAATTATACCCTACAGGGGTATATCTGATTTGATTATATTATATACCCTTATGGGGTATATGTCAATTAATTATTTTTGGTATTTTAAAAAATCGGTGGAATTTTGTCTGTTCTTATGATATTATTATAAATATGAATATTACGAAAGGTTCTTTGGTATGAAATCTATGATATTTATTTTGCGTATTATCGTGGTGTTTTTTGCGGGATTGTTTTCAGCCTATTTTTCAGCGAGTATTGCTACAGGTCTGGTCAATATCGGAAGTATTGCAGGACTTTGCCTTAGCTTGTGGCTTTTATGTGTTGCTATAAAGCCATTGCATAATTGGATAAAAGAAATGTGTATGAAAACAATGTTTACTAAGGTTATGTTCTGGCTTGTGAATATAGGCTTTATTACTTTTGCAGTCTATGGAATTATAGTGTCAGGGGCAATGATATATTTTGCCTGTCAGAAGCCTGCTGATAATTCTACAGCTATAGTATTGGGTGCTCAGGTAAAAAGCTGGGGTCCTTCAGAAATGCTAAGAGGAAGAATAAATGCCGCTGAAGAATACCTTATTCAAAATCCTGATTGCAAAGCTGTTCTTACAGGCGGAAAGGGCGATGATGAGCCTATGAGCGAGGCTGACTCAATGTATGAGGCTATGTGTGATGACGGCATAAGCTCAGAAAGGCTCATAAAAGAGAACAAAGCAACAAATACATATGAAAATATTATGTACTCACAGGAAATTCTTGCTGAAAACAATATTGACGGAGATATAACAATAATAACAGACGGATTTCACCAGTTCAGAGCAAGAATAATAGCAAATCAGCTCGGAATAAAAGGGAAGATTGGAGCTGTAAACGCCAAAACTTCCCTCAGATATTTACCTACATTTGCGGTTCGTGAATGGTTCGGCCTGCCATATCAGATATTATTTCAGTCGAAATGATTTCCGGAACATCAATAAGACTTTCATTGTAGTATGGCAGATTTTTGTATGGCGAGCTTAATTCAATCGGTTCGCTGTCGATATTATCGACAATAGGAGAATGTTTGATTGTACCTTCCCTTGACGGAAATTCAATCGGATATTGTTCCTTTTTAGAGTTTTTTTGCATAATTAAAACCACCTTGTATTATCAGGTGGTTTTATTTTTATCTTAATTTTTAAGAATATGCATCAAAATGCTTAATTAGTTCTTAGAAAGTCTTAAAAGCATTGAAATTGCAGATAATGAGCTTGACAACAGATAAAGCAATAATGCACAGACAGAACCAAGACTTATTGTGTAATTAACTATTAAGAGGATTGAAACAATACCTGCAAGTGAACAGAAAAATGAAACTATATTTTTAATATTACGCTCCTTGTCAAACAAGCAGAAGAAAAATCCTATAATAGGAATTACAAGAAATACAAGGTAATAAATTATATAGCTTTGAAAAGATGCACCAGCAACAGTATCTGGAATATCACCACCAAGATAAGAAAGCATATCAAAAACAGTATATGCATAAAAATTACCGTCTGATGCTTCACCCTGCATATATGGAAATGTGCATAACATAAGCTGTACAAGGTATAATATGCATAAAGTAATTCGTAGTCCTTTTCGTGTTTTATTTTCAGCAATTTTTTCCATAAGACACCTCCGAAAATTGTCTTAATATATTGTAACATATTTTATACAGTTGCACAATACACATTTTTATGTTATAATTATTTTTGTATTTTGTACATTATAAAAACAAAGGAGCAACAATAATGAGTTATATTAACGAATCCGTAATTTATACAATATACCCACTTGGATTCTGTGGAGCACCAAGAGAGAATGATTTTAAGCAGGAATACAGGCTTAACAAAATATTGGATTGTATCGGACATTTTAAAAAGCTGAATGTAAATGCAATAGTTTTCAATCCTCTTTTTGAAAGTTCAAGGCATGGTTATGACACCATTGATTATAAAAAGGTTGACAGCCGTTTGGGTGATAATAATTCATTCAAGGCTATATGTAAAGCTTTGCACGATAACGGCATAAAAATTCTTCTTGACGGTGTATTTAACCATGTTGGCAGAGATTTTTTTGCGTTCAAAGATGTTCAGCAGAAAAAATGGGATTCCCCTTATTGTTCATGGTTTCAAAATCTTAATTTTAACGGTAATAGTCCTTATGGTGACCCATTCTGGTATGAGGGCTGGGCAGGAAATTATGACCTTGTAAAGCTGAATCTTCATAACAACGATGTTGTAAATTATCTGCTTGGTTGTGTGAATTTCTGGATTGATGAATTTGATATTGACGGCTTGCGACTTGATGCGGCAGATTGCGTTGATATTGAATTTTTCAAAAAATTAAGACATCTCTGCAAGTCAAGAAAAGAAGATTTCTGGCTTTATGGTGAAATAACTCATGGAGATTACACACGCTGGGCAAATAATGAAGCTCTTGATTCCGTAACTAATTATGAATGTTACAAGGGAATATTCTCAAGCCACAATGACCACAATTATTTTGAGATTGCACATTCATTAAGACGCCAGTTTGAGAATGGTGGAATATATCATAATATATATACCTATAACTTTGTTGATAATCACGATGTAAACCGCCTTGCAAGCTCTCTAAAGGATAAAAAGCAGATGAAAAACTGCTATACTCTTATGTACACAATGCCTGGTGTTCCATCAATATATTATGGCAGTGAATACGGTATTGAGGGTGCAAGAACAAGGACAAGCGATTATGAGCTTCGCCCATGTCTTGACCTTAACAATGTTCCGAATGCAGATATGGATTTATTTGAGCATATTTGCAGACTTGGCAAGGTAAGACGCTCCCTTGATGCGTTGAAATACGGAAAATTTGCAAATGTAAATATTATGAATGAAAAGCTTGTTTACAAGAGATTTACTGATAATCAGACAGTATTTGTAGTATTCAATCTTACTGACCGTAATGAAAAGGTAGGTTTTGATACAGGCTGTAATGCAAAGCTTACCGATGTATTGAATAACAATGAGGTAATAGATGTAAACGGTTATTATGAAATTTCTATGCAGCCATACTCAACAAGAATACTTGTTGTAAATGACGGAAGCTTCAAGGTAGATTACAGTATTGAAGAGGTTGCAGAAACATCAGTTGAAGAAATTTCTGCTGAAGCTGTTGAAACTACTGAAACTGTAAAAACCCCAGAAAATTCCGAGGAGAATATAAAAGCTGAAATTTCTGAAAGTGCTGAATCTGAAAATATTGTACCTACAGAAGAAACAGCAACAGATGCAAAAGAACAAATTTCGGTTACTGACACTAAAGCAGAAAAAGAGGAATTTGTTTCAAAATTTACAGAGGAAATTGAGCTTGGCAGATACCGCCACTATAGCGGAAAGCTGTATGAAGTAATCGGTTTTGCAAAGCATAGTGAAACAGGCGAAAAGCTTGTAATATATACACCTCTTTATGACGGAGGAGAAGTATGGGCAAGACCGTATAAAATGTTTATAGAAGTAATTGATGTTGACGGAGAAAAGGTTCAGAGATTTACTTCGGTTGATTAATAGCTAATCTTAATATTTAACAATAAATTCTTAAATACAAAAGGCAAGCAATATTTTGAAACATTGCTTGCCTTTACTATTACTATTTATAGAAAGCTTAATCCTGTCTTGAAAATTCCATTGAACTCTCAAAGCCATTCTTTAATTCTCCGCCTTTGACATACGCAGTACCCATACTTCCGTCATCAGTAAACTGAGTTGCAACAGACCAGTTTACAGTTGGTGTATAGTTTCCTTTGCCAACAACCCTGAACTTAACTCGCACAATAGTATCACCATTTCTTAAATCGTATCCGTCATTAATATTTGAACCATTAAAGCTGATTTTACCCTGATTTCTGCTATTCAACATTCCTCCAGCCTTTGCAGGACTAACAAGCTGTGCTTTTTCAACCTGCAAACAGTTTGAATCATAGTTAATATCAGCCTGATAGTTGATAAGTATATCAGGAGATTTTACCTTTAATTCGCAAGTAATTATTTCGCCAATATTATAATCCTCACCATCGACTGTAAGTATATCACTTGTAGTTGTACCAGGCTCAACATAATCATCAGCATCACCTGCAAATGATGAATTATTGTCAGAAGAGTTATTATTTGATGAATTATTACCTGAAGAATTACCAGAAACAGGCTTTGATGCTGGTTCTTCCTTTTCTTCTTTATTTTTATCAGCATCTTCCCCACCCTTTACAGGAGCAGAGCTTGGTTTTTCAGTTTCCTGCTGTGCCTTGGTTTCATAAACAACAGAGCCGTCAGCATCAGTCACTTCAACATATTGCGTAACAATTTCGGTCGCAGTATTATTTTCAGTTTCGTCAGGAGTTGCAACAGAAGATTTTCCTGTAAGCATAACGCTTGAAACAACAATAGCTGAAACTACTGCAACAGAAGCCACA
The DNA here is from genome assembly GCA_024403825.1 of Ruminococcus sp. Classification (GTDB taxonomy): domain Bacteria; phylum Bacillota; class Clostridia; order Oscillospirales; family Acutalibacteraceae; genus Ruminococcoides. The sequence goes on from JAKSRB010000044.1 coordinate 13,748, forward strand.
GCAATAAATATATATTTTAAATTAGATTTTTTCACAACTATCACTCCAATAAATATTCAGTAAATACTTATTAATATATTGTAACAAAAAATTTATTTTAATATTATATCATAATAAGAAATGAATGTAAAGTTAAAAATAAAATTACATAAAAACGAAAAATTCCAACAAAAATTACCCTTAAATTTTTATACTATTTATTCATAAAATTTCAGCTAAACTATTGATTTTCACTAAAATTTGGTGTATCATTATTCATATAATTGGCGGGGATAGTATGGACTTCCCCGTTTATATTTGCATATTTAAATAACTGTGAGGATAATTATGAAGATTGTAATTATTGGATGTGGTAAAGTCGGTACTTCAATAGCTACCGAGCTTAACGCTGAGGGTCATAATATTGTTGTGGTCGATACTAATCATAATGCTGTTCGGAATCTTTCTGACTCGCTTGATGTTATGGGCGTTGAAGGTAACGGTGCGACATATGAAATATTAATGGAAGCTGGGGTTGATACAGCAGATATTGTAATCGCTGCTGCCGCAAAAGATGAAATTAATATTTATACCTGCCTTATGGCAAAGGCTGCCGGAGCTGAACACACTATTGCCAGAGTAAGAAATCCGGAATATACCAATGACCTGTTCAGAGTAAAGGACCAGCTTGGACTTTCTATGGCAATTAATCCTGAGCTTACAGCGGCAAATGAAATAAGCCGTTTATTAAGATTTTCAAGTGCTTTGGAAATTGATGCATTCTCTAAGGGTGCAGTAGAGTTGATTAAAGTATCAATTCCTGAAAATTCTGTTATTTCAGATAAAAAGCTTATGGATATTGATATTTTAAAAGGAAAGGTTAGAATTTGCTCTGTTGAACGCAAGGATGATGTTTATATTCCTAACGGAGATTTCGTTATAAGAACAGGTGACAAGGTTTCAGTTGTTGCAAAACCTGAAATTGCCACTAAATTCTTCAAACGCATAAATGTAGCTATCGGACGAAGCAAGGATGTAATGTTGCTTGGCGGAGGAAAAGTATCCTATTATCTTGCAAAAACTCTTTTAAGGTCTGGAGCAAGCGTTAAAATTATAGAAAGAAATTCTGAACGCTGTCAACAGCTTGCAGAAGCATTACCTGATGCAGTGATAATACAAGGTGACTGTATGGATCAACAGTTGTTACTTAGCGAGGGAATTGAACACGCCAATGGTGTAGCCGCTCTTATGGATTATGATGAAGAAAATATTCTTATTTCACTCTATATAAAAACAGTTTCAAAGGCTAAGGTTATAACAAAGATTAATAACACCTCCTTTGATGCCATTCTGAACAATATGAGCTTTGATTGCATAATCCATCCCAAAAATCTGACTGGTGAATATATTGCAAGATATATTAGAGCCATTCAGGATAGTCAGGGCAGTAATGTTGAAACATTGTACAGACTAAATGATGATAAGGTTGAGGCACTTGAATTCAGAGTACGAAATGGTTCTAAAATTGCAGGCTCTCAAATTAAAGATTTACGATTAAAGGATAATCTTCAGATTATTTGCATTAACAGACGAGGGAAAATTATACTCCCACAGGGAAGTGACTACATCCTTTCAGATGATATGGTAATCGTATTAACCAAACACAAAGGTCTGGCAAAGCTTGAAGATATTCTAAAATAAAAATGAGGGTTGTTACGCAATATGAATATACGAATAATTATATATATTCTTGGCTGGGTGCTTATTGCTGAAGGCTCGGCAATGCAGGC
>JAKSRB010000045.1 GCA_024403825.1 Ruminococcus sp.
CTCAATAATTCCACAATCATCTCGCTATTATTTGACTCCGCAACACTTCTAAGACTATGCAGCTTAGACAGCATATCATCTGCATCAATATTAATCTGATTTCCTATAAAAATTTTCTTGTTATCAGTTGATTTCAAACCTTCTTCATTCATTAAAAGCTCTTCAAAAAGCTTTTCTCCGGGACGAAGACCAGTAAAAATTATCTGTACATCCTTATATGGCACCTTTCCGTACATTCTTATAAGATTTTCAGCAAGAGTAGTAATCTTAACTGGTGCACCCATATCAAGCACAAATATTTCTCCACCCTTTGCCATAGCACCTGCCTCAAGAACAAGTGAAACAGCCTCAGGAATTGTCATAAAATATCTGATAATATCAGGATGAGTAACTGTTACAGGTGAACCACTCTCAATCTGACGGCGGAACAATGGAATAACTGAGCCATTTGAACCAAGCACATTACCAAAACGAGTAGTTACAAATTCAGTATGTTCGCTTGTCTGAGCCTTGTACTGAATAATCATCTCACAGGCACGCTTAGTAGCTCCCATAACATTAGTAGGATTAACCGCTTTATCGGTAGAAATCATTACGAACTTATCAGCATGATAAAACTCGGCAAGTGTAGCAACATTAAAAGTACCAAAAATGTTATTTTTAACAGCCTCCTCAGGCACAGTTTCCATCAACGGCACATGCTTATGAGCCGCAGCATGGAACACAAGCTGAGGTTTATACTTTTTAAAAATCTTATCCATCTTGTCATAATCTCTGACAGAAGAAATTAAGGTAACTAAGTCCAAATCCTTACCATATTTTATAACAAGCTCCTGTTGTATATCATATGCGTTGTTTTCATATATATCAACTATGATAACCTGTTTAGGTTCGTATTTAGCAATTTGTCTTACAAGCTCACTACCAATAGAACCGCCACCACCGGTAACCATACAAACCTTACCGGCAATTAATTCTCTGATTTCTTCTTTGTTAAACTCAATCGGCTTCCTGCCAAGTAGGTCTTCAATTTTAATCTCCTTAGCCTGCTTAAAAAGGCTGTGCTCACTATCAAGCAACAACTCACCGATATATGGTACCACCTTAATTTTACACTGGGTAGCAGAGCAGAAATCTAAAATCTTACGCTTTTCTTCTTCCTCGCAGGATGGCAAAGCCACAATAATATGAGAAATATTATAATCTGCACAAATTCTTGGAATCTCAGGACAAGTACCAACAACCTCAACATTTTTGATTTTCGTATGAAGCTTTGCAATATCATCATCAGCAAAACAAACTGGCAAAATATTACGAGTAGGGCTATTGGCATCAAATTCAGAATTTTGAATTTCAGTCAAAATCATTCTGCCAGCATTACCTGCACCGACTATAAGAGTTCGTTCAAGCATTCCCTCTTCCCTACCGGCCTCAGTTAAATCCAGAAAAGCCTTACGAAAAGCAAATCTGAATAAGCACGCACCACCTGTTGCGATAGCAAAATACAATGCAGCAAATGCAAGAGTCTGTGGTCGTTGCAAAATAAGCAGTAATACATAAGTAAGTGTAAAACCACATAATAAGGACAAACTGCAAATAATATAATCCTTCAAATGAAAATTTCGCCACATTTTATAGTAGGTGCCGGAGAGGAACAAGCAGAATTCACACATTACAAGCTCAAGAACAACAAAATATAAGACACCTCTGTTAGCATCCATAAACTGAGGAGCAATTAATGATAATATGTAATTGGACAAAATACCACTTACAATAATAATTATAATATCCGCAATAGCCAGAACAAGCTTACGGTAAGTGAAATTCTGCATAAATATCATTACTCCTTCTTTTAATTAATTAATTTACAATTCATAACATAATTCAAAATCATTATACAATAAAGTATCTGATTCGTCAACAGCAAAAACAATATATTATTATATATTGTATATAAAATACTCCAGTACATTCACAATATGTTAATTTCAAAGAAGCCATACAAATTATGAATTATCAATAACACCAATAATCTGAGCTAAATATTCCTTATCCTCACAAGCACCAACTGAACGCCCGTCAACAGCTTCATTTGTATATTTTCCTGGAACGGCAACTTTAGTCTTAGCACCAGACAAAAACCACTCATACTCAATATCAATATGCCCAATATCAAGAGCCTGAATATTCTTCTCCGAAAAATCCGCTGCTAAAGCGGTAGCAGTAGGACCTAATGCAATGAGTAAAAGCTCACCATTCCACAGCTTCAAAGTAGTATCAAAAATTTCATCATACTTTTCACTGGCATTTTTTGCTGGAGCAAGGATACGCTTAATGCTTTTGGCGTTATCAAAAAGGTCATTCCCAACACCAAGACGAGATTGAGTACCTTCAAGAATAATTATATCCCTGTTATCCCATAGCTTTTTTAATAATGGAAAAATAACCTTAGCATTTCTATCGTTTTTATAATCCATATATGGTCGAGTAATTTCAGAATCACCATAGTATGCATTTTTAGGTGCAATACTTGTAATGTAATTGTATATTTTTTCCTGACTATCAAATCGCCATCTTTTCCAGTAATTTTTTGCACGCTTATTACACCCGGATGTATTATTGAAATATCTTGGCATACAAACAAGTAACTTATCATTACTACCATTCTCAACAATCCTGGTAAGCTTTTCAGCCAATAAATCTGACTGCTTCTGAAAAGACATATAAGATTCACCAAGTATAGTATTTATCTCACCATCACCATATCTTGATATGGAACAGTTATTTTTTATAATATAATTAATGGTCTTTTTAGAATTCCAAATATTAAGTCTATAATTCGCAACAATATTTATATACTTGATTTTTTCATCAAAAAACTCATACCATTTAACAAGAAGCCTCTTTAATGAACTATCTTTCATATCAAATCCCCATAATATATTTTAATCTTTAGCAAGACCCAGTTTTTTCAGCTGAGCTCTGAATATCCAATAAAATTTCATATATGTAGGAAATGCAATTTCGTAGGCCCACGAATAATTTTTTATTGAAATCAATTTATTAGAATGATATTTTATTATAGCTTTTCTAAGCTTATCTCTAATATTTTTCTGAAGACCAGCTTTCTCCGATTCAGCCATTTTATCATCTTTCATTATCACAGCATACTGTTTTTGCATTGTCCAAACATAATTTGACTGAACTAATTCATAAATTTTCTTATATTTTGATTTATGCTTAAAGAATTCAAGTTGCTCCTCATATGCCTCCAACTCATAAACTCGCTTTGGCGACCACCCCATATGGACTGTACTATCTGGGTTCATATAATAGTAATACATTTTATCGCTTACAGTTGCAATCCTTTCAACTGGCAAAAGCACCTTATATAAGGTTGCCAAATCCTCCCAGACCTTTCCGTCAGGGAAACGGATATTTTCCAACAACTCTCTGCGATATATTTTAGCAACCATATATCCCTCAATTATACTTCCATTATTGGTGTAAACATCCTCTGCACTTTGAAGAACAGGTTTAAAAGTTTCTATTTGAGGAAATTCAACATATCGTGAAGAAAGCTCAACAAAACGGCACGCTGCAATATCAGTACCAAACTCTTCCTTAGCCTTCCACATTCCTTCCAAATATTGTGGATGCACCCAATCATCACTATCAATAAAACTAAGCCATTCACTATCACTATTTTGATAAAACCAGTTTAACGCATGGTTTTTTGCTGTAGCCTGACCTGTATTTCCCTGATGCAACACAACAAAACGCTTATCCCTTGCAGCATATTTTTCACAAATCTCTCCTGATCTATCGGGACTGCCGTCATTAACCAGAATAACCTCAAAGTCAGTAAATGTCTGGGCTATAATACTATCCAAACATCTATTAATAAACTTTTCTGCCCTAAATACAGGGATAATAATGCTGATTTTACTCATAATTACTTTTCCTTAAATAAAAAACCTAATTTACTCTTTAATATCCAATATATTTGCATTTCTTTTGGATATGCTATTTCAAATAACTGTATATTATCCTTTAATTTAATTGTATGCTTTCCCCTATAATGTCTTAATTCTTTGCGTAACAATTTAATCAGATATGGTTCATACTCTTCTACAAATTCAGGACTGCGTCTGACCTGATTAATCTGTATAAATATATTGATTATGTAATTATTAATTTGCCAAAGATATAATTTTTCTGAACAGTTATTTTTAAAGAAATCTAAATTCTCTCTTACTGCCTCTAAGCCATCAAGATACCTAATGTTCCAGTTTGATTGAGTGAAACCACTTTCATTTATATAATAATTATATAATGGCAAATTGATGTAGGCTATCTGATTATGCTGTAAAACTGATTTCGGCATGATAAATTCATCCTCACAGTTTTTATCTTCAGGAAATCTATAAGATCTGAAACTATCTTTAGTAAAAAGCTTTACCCATGGAACAACAGTATTAATATTGTGATTCATATAGAAATCTTCAGTGGAACATACCTCTTCTTTATATTCATTATAATCAAAGCTCTTAACCTCTCCACCAGTCCTTAAATATCCGCAAGCACTTATCTTTGTATTATTATCAACTGCAATTTGAAGCAAAAGCTCTAAATAGCGTTTATCAATCCAATCATCACTATCAATAAATGTTATCCATTTACTGTCACTATTAGCCAATGACCATTCTATACCAATATTTCTTGATTTTGCCCTACCGCCATTTGTCTGATGAATAACATTTACCCTATTATCAATCTCACTATATCGGTCGCATATAGATGCACTGGTGTCAGTGCTTCCATCATCAATCAAAATTATGTCAAAATCACCAAAAGTCTGACCTAAAATACTATCAATACATCTATTTAAATATTTTTCAACATTATAAACAGGCACAATTATTGTTATTGCAGTCATACATTTTTCCTACTTACCTTTAAATAAAGATTTCAACTTCCAGTAAACAGCCATTGTCCATGGATAGGCTGTTTCAAAAATTAATGAATCAGCCTTAATAGTAAAATCAGCTGTTTTTTTATATTTAGATATAATTTTTCTAAGTTTTAAAGTCAATTCTTTAATATATTTATCTGCGGATTCATCACCTGCATTTTTTTTCCTATTAAGAAGATTAATATTATAAATTATTTGTCTTACAAGTCGTCTGACACAAAATACAGTTAAATCCGTTTTATCAGCTTTACTAAAGAAATTTAATTGTTCTTCAATTCCATAAATTGAATGCAAATATTTAGGTGTCCATTTTTGAGATTGTATAATACTTCCATCATTTATATAGTAATAATATAATGGATTCTCGATGAAAACAATTTTATCCACTTGAAAAAGAAGTTTATATGTAGTAAATTCATCTTCATTTAACTTGCCAACCGGATACCTGATTCCATCAAATAATTTTCTATTATACAGTTTACCCCATGCTACTGTAGCATTAACGATATTTTCCATATAAAATTTATCAGTATCACATACTAAGGAAGATGAATTGATATAATCTTCATCATGTTCAACATCTGATACCCTTTGATATGCCGAAATACTGATATTTGCACTTGCATTGATTACCGCCTCATATAAAAACTGAAGATATTTAGGGTGAATCCAATCATCACTATCAATACAGGTTATCCACTCACTATCGCTGTTCTCAAAAATCCAATCAAGTGCCGCATTCCTTGCATCAGAAAGTCCACCATTTTTTTTATGAATTACCCTAATTCGTGAATCTTTTGATGCATATTCATCACAGATTTTTCCACAATTATCTGGACTTCCATCATCAACTAAAATAAGCTCAAAATCTTTATATGTTTGTGCTAAAATACTTTCAACACACCTGTTAAGATACTTTTCAACCTTGTAAACTGGAACAACTACTGTTATCTTAGACATATTTCTTCACAACCTCTGATAACTTTTCATAATAAGGCATTAACTGAGTATTGTTATACTCGCATTTATCTAATATTAATAATTGTGGTATAAAATCAAGGACATCATTAATATTTTCAGCATATTTAATATACGGTAAATAGTCAATCCAATCATATACACCCTTCACTTTATGATTATAATTAGTAAGCACAATACATGGCGTACCAGTTATAGCTGAAAAAACCATTCCATGTAATCTATCTGTAATTACCAATTTAGCATTAGCAAATTCACTCATTTTTCTTTTCACGCAGTCAAAACGATTTTTTTTAGTTACTTTGACATCTGAATACATATCAGTTATTTTATAATTAAGTCCTTGATTATTCAAATAATCTTTTAAATAATCAATATCACTATCTTCGATACTTTTTTCGGCATCACTTCTAAAGCATAGTAATATATTATCAGACACATTTTTGCCTATTTGAAAATATTCTTTATCAGCATACAACACGATATCTGGCGAAAGAAAAACATTACATTTATCATACATTTTACACATAAGATCTAATGATTTTTTTTCTCTGGCAAATAATGTAAGGTTTTCACGATTGTTATAATACCTTTTTGAATAATCTGCTTTAGAATTACCATCCTCATTATCTGTATAAAATATAGTTTGTGGAAAAATAATAACAGGATTTTTAGGAAATGTATCCAAAATATTATAACGGAATTTTTCCTCAATATACCACTGATTCCCCATATTTCCTCCGCCTAAACCAATAATTAAACTATTTTTATTTAATGATGCTTTAATAGTATCAACATACTGAAAATATTCATCATATGTAATTTCAATTATTCGATTATTGGAAAATCCACAATCCTTTAAAAATTTCATTTGCACTAAAGCAATAGCACTATCTCCTAAATTGTTATATACCGGTGTTCCAATAATGTATGCTTTTTTTCCTATCAAAAAATGTAACAATCCCAAAATATTTGTTTTTCCACTAAATGTTATATACATTTGCCTAAGTAACTTTAACCTACTGTACATAAAGATTCACCTCATTTTGTAGATAATCAAAACGCATATTGGTTTCATAAGCGAATTCCGCAAGCCAAGTCATATATTTCATTACTTGTTCATTCTCCACTTTGCTAAAATCATCTAAATAAATCTCATGCGTAAAAATTATAATTCGCTTCTGCATATATACATCATTTAATAAGCTATAAAAATCATCATCACTATTAATATTTTCTAACCTAATATCAGTTGGTGTATAATACATACCTTCGTTACAATACCAATCTTCCTCAAAGCATACCTTTTGCTGCCCATCAGTTAAATTATAGCATATTCTACTTTCATCATTAGGTTCAGTAATCAGTAAACCTTTCACGCCCACTTTAATTAACTCTTTAACTACTTTTTCATCAGCACTATATCGATCTAATCTTATAAACTCATCAATACTTTTGTCTGACCCTGTAATTCTTTTGATTTCAATTAATGTTTTATGGTAATAATCAATTACTTCTGAAACATTTGTATGATTATATGATTTCGCATCTTTTGCATAAAAACCAAACTTTAACCATTCTGCATTATCACTAAATTCTTTAGCGTATTTATCTGTTGCATCTGCTAAGGAAAATAAACCAGAATTTACATCCCACGAATAAAAAACATAAAAACTAAATACAGTTCCATATTTTTCATGTAATTTTTGGGCAAAGGATAATATTGGTTGTTCAAAAATACTGTTATACTTTGATTGGTTGTTTGTTAAGTCTTCAAAAAGAGTATTAACAACATCAATAGAAAAATGTATATATGATTCTTTACTAACAGACTGTATTGTATCTGGCAAAACAAAATTCTTTCTTCTAAAGCATGACAAACATATTAATAAAGATAACATAATACATATAGCAACCATAAATAAATACTTAAATTTCGCAATTAGAATTCTATTTTTCATTCACAAGAACATAAAATCAAAGTAATTTTTGCTTTATATTATGAAGCTTTTGTCTAAAATCATTGTACCTATTATTTGCTGATATTTTAGCTTTTTTTATATTACTATATTCATCATTACTTTCAATTAGCTTACTTTCCATAAAATTTTTCATATCTTTTTGTAGCCAACTTGTTCCATCGCTACATACTCTGTTTCGCAAAGTAGCATAAGATGGCGTATTTAATTCAGGTATATCACCTAAAGTTAGAAATGAGTGACCATTATAACAATGTGAAAATGGACAGTGATTACCTATAACTTCAAAATGTAATGGTTCTTCTATATTATTATATATATTACCAAGATATTTACCACAATAACATTGCCTATAATTTCCTGAATTAAGATCTAAATATATACTCCACTCACCTGCATAACAAAACTCTTTTCTTTTTAAATAAAAAATAGACGACTTAAACTTAAATAAATCTGAATCAAATGTACCCCATATCTTTTTATATTCATCAAAACTATACTTACTTAATACTTCAATCCCACTTGTTCTGTCATCCCTAGCTATCGTAACATGACATAATGCTCCCAGCTTTTCCATACATATACTTTTTATTTCAGATATATATGGAACTAGTTCGTCAGACGGAGTAATCTCAACAGTAAATGATACCTCTGAATCTTTCATCATTTGCACATTTTCAAAAAACCTATCAATCAATCCTAATCTTTTAAATTCCAAATAATGGAACGAAAACTTTATAAATAAATGAGATCGAATTTTATCAGATAATTCTGTTATTTCTTTAAATCTATTTCTTAATGTTCCATTTGTCACTATCGTTGCATAATGACCTTCATCAATTATTTCTTTTACTAAAGGAATAACCTCGTCAGATAATAATGTTTCACCGCCTGCACAAAAATTCAGCATACACACTCCACCCAATCTATTTATGGAAAGTGCTTGTCTAATACTTTCCTTACTGTGCTGTAATGAAAATAATTTATTATTAAACTTTCTCTGTTGTGCAATATAACAATAATGACATCTTAAATTACAAGTTTCTGTTGATATATAACATTCTATATAACGCTTAATTTTATCCATATTAACCTCAATAATGTTCATTTAATATTAAATCATCACAATAAAAATATCCCCAATACTTTTTAGTCCAAGGCATATTGTTGTTAAATCCAAATACTGATAATATTTCAAAAGTAAATACATCTTTCACTCCATCTAAATTCACATAATTACCTAACTCATCAACCTGATACAATACAAAATTCAAATTATATTTACCAGGCACAATTCTTGAAATATCTATCTCAAATTCAATAGTCTCAGTTTTATCTTTTTGTATAGGAAATCCTTTACTCAGAGTTGTCATTGTAACGGATGTTCCATCTAAAGCTTTAATAATAACTCTTAAATAAGCATCTTCAACATTCACTATACTTTTATAATCCAGTTTAGCAAACATTTTATCTCCAACATTATAAATACCTTTTTTATTGTTAATTAAATCAAACAGATTTATTGTTACAGGCAGATTAGAAAATTCAGATGCTCTTTTTGTATTTGATAAATTAACTGGTACTTCCAGTTTTACACTTGTTCCCATATATACTTCGATAGCCTGTTCAACTGCACCCTCAAAAATCACCTTTCCTTTATTTAATACAATACATCTATCACACAACTTACGAATAGTATTCATATTATGACTTACATATAAAACGGTTCGCCCATCTTTTTTAGCAGCATCACGCATTTTATCAAGACATTTTTTCTGAAATGCCATATCACCAACTGCCAGAACCTCGTCCATAATCATAATTTCCGAATCAAGGTGTGCAGCAACACTAAATGCAAGCTTTACAAACATACCACTTGAGTATCTTTTTACAGGTGTATCAATAAATTCTCTTACCTCAGAAAATTCTATAATCTGCTCCATCTTAGCATCTATTTCTGCTTTTGTCATACCGAGAATAGCACCATTGAGATATACATTCTCTCTACCTGTCATCTCAGGATTAAATCCAGTACCAACCTCGAGCATAGAGGTAATTCTACCGTACAAATCAATTTCGCCTTCTGTCGGTGCTGTTACTCTTGACAACAGTTTAAGTAATGTACTTTTACCAGCACCATTGCTGCCAATAATTCCAACAGCTTCACCTTTATATATTGTAAGATCCACACCATTTAGTGCCATAAATGTGTCCCCTTTACTGCGTTCTTCTGAACCAATAATTGAATTAGGATCTTCTTTTCCTCTTACCTTTGCCCACCAGCTCTGTAAATCAGCTTGAAGAGTGCCTCCACCAATCTGCCCGAGCTTATACATTTTCTTAACATTAGAAACCTTAACGGCAATTTCTCTCTTATCGCTATTCACAATATCACTCCTCAGACTGTGTCCATAAACGTTCTTTCTGTTTTATTAAATACCATAATTCCAAATAACATAACAAAAACAGTAAATACTACTGATAAAACTAAGTATGATATATTAATGGTTCCCTGTCCAAGAATTGCATACCTAAATACTTCTATAGGTGCAGTTGCAGGATTTATCATAAGTAAAGTCTTTAAATTACCTTCACCAAGCTGTGAAAGTGGATAAACGACAGGGGTAGCATACATCCAAAGTGAAATACCAAATCCTACAAGAATAGATAAATCACGGTATTTTGTAGTCATACTTGATATTATAATACCAACACCTAAACCCATTAAACCTAAATGAACAAGCACAAGTGGGAGCAATAACCAAGCCCACCAATTAGGTGATACCGCATCCTTAATTAAATAATAGACTAAAAGTATTAATACCATAATCATTTGAATGCCTAATCTAATTATTGAATTAAGAACATTTGAAATCGGAGTAGTCAAACGAGGAAAATAAACCTTACCAAAAACACCTGCATTTCCAGTAAAGGTTGAAGCATTTGAGGTAACACAGCTCGCAAAATAGCTCCAAATTGCATTACCTGTCATATAGAACAGTATCTGGGGGATACCGTCGGTACCCATTCCTGCAATATTACCAAATACAAAGGTATAAATAAAGCTTGTAATAATAGGATTAATAAACAGCCATGCAGGACCTAAAACTGTTTGCTTATAAGAAACCGTAAAGGACCTTTTTGTAAACAGCCAGATTAAATCCCTGTATCGCCACACTTCTTTTAATTTTAAATCAAACCACTTATGCTCAGAGGATATATGAATGTGGTAAGAATTTGAACTTTCTGCCATTATAAAATCTCCTTAATTAAAAAATTTAATATATATGTAAAATAGTATAGCTGACTTTGTTTTCATCAAAAATTTAAATTTTTTGTTTTCATCTGCATAAATCTCATCAACATATTCAAGAGATAACCTGAACCATTTTTGAGAATACAAATACGAAATAAGATTAAAACTATGTTCACTGCCATTTAATATTTTTTCAAAAATAAAATTTCTATATACTACACCAATATGCTTAGTTATCAAAGCTTCCGAAATATCTTTATCAAATAGAAATAAAATGCGATTATACATCTCATTATGCAAATTTTCAAGTCTATCAATAACCTTCGGAGTAAAAATCTGATTTGTTAAAGTCATACCGCTATACTTTACATAATGATAATCTGTATAATCAATAACAGAAATGTTCTGAATATACTTTAAGTAATCTAAGACAAACAGAGTGTCCTCACCCAGATTAATTGACTCGTCAAACCTAAGCTGATTATCATTTATAATTTTTAAATCATATCGTTTAGAAAAAACATAATTAAACATACCTTTTATAAAGCGTTGTTCAAGCTTAGTCTTGTCATTAATATCTATAAAATCATTACCATGATTTCTTAAACTTGGTTTAAATTCATTATCATTATGTTCAAGTAAATAGCCATTTACAACTAAATCTCCTTCAGCTGAATCTAAATGCTGCAGTGCAGTACTATCTAAATAATCATCACTATCAATAAAGGTAACAAATTCACCTGAGGCAACATCAAGCCCTGAATTTCTCGCAGCTGAAACACCTGCATTATTTTTATGTATCACCTTAACTCGAGAATCCAACTTTTCATATTTATCGCAAATATTTCCACTTAAGTCTTGCGAACCATCATCAACAAGTATTAGTTCAAAATTTGTCAGTGTCTGAGATAATATTGATTTTATGCATCTGTCAATAAACCTTTCACAATTATACACTGGTACAATAACGCTATATCTAATTTGCATTACTACCTCCGTTGTTAAAAACATATATTAAAGGAAATGGTATTTTTGTTTTTATCGAGAATTTTATAATTTTATTAATATCCCTTTTCTCCTTAGCGATTGATTGAAAAAATTTATTACTAATTATTGTTTTCATCAGTTTGCATTTAACATTCAATGAAACATCAAGATTGCTGAGCCTTACCATTTCATTCTCAGCAGCCCACCAATATTTATCAGCAATATGTTTCTGAACTGTTTTAAAGTTATCAAATAACTTATAAATATATTCCTGCAACACTGTATAAGACAAAAACCAGTCACTCATATCAAGCTTGCTTAATGATGGCTTATCTGACTGACAAAAATCATAATTTGTTTTGCTGGTCGTTCTGTAACTTTTAATATTCATAAGGTACTCAGCTACAAATATAGAATCTTCTCCGTATTGAAAATCTTCATTAAAAATAATATTATTATCTTCAATTATTTTTCTGCTGAAACGCTTTCCCCAAACCTGAATGGCATAGCCTTCTTTAAGAAAATCAACCATATCTGATTCAGCTTCAACTATTCTTTTATATTCACTGCTTAATTTTTCTTTAAATGCTCCGTCAGGACTAAATATACTCAATCCTGCCACCATTAAATCAACGGTATTATCTATTGAAAAACACTCAAGATAATTGTCATCAATATAATCATCGCTGTCAATAAACACTATATACTTGCCATTGGCAATTTTCAAGCCTGCATTCCTTGCAGCTGAAACTCCTGCATTTTTTTGATGATTAACTATGATATTATCATAGTTTTCAGCATATTTATCACAAATTCTCCCACTATTATCCGGAGAACCATCATCAATCAATATCAATTCAAAATCTGAAAAAGTCTGATTTATTACGGAATTTATACATCGTTCAATCACACCTTCACAATTATATACAGGAACTATTATGCTGAACATCGCTGACATAAAATAATACCACCTAATGAACAAAAAATCGGATATAAATTAACTACAGGTCATATCCGCCATTGCTTTCAGTTAATCGTTTTTTCCATTCAGACCATTGTTCCGGAGTCTTATCTGTGAACAGTATATCTGAAACTGGCTTTTCCTTTAAAAGCTTTTTCTGCTTTTCAACATATTCATCATAAGAACATATTACCCTATATGCCGAATCTGTACCACGCACAACAACAACATTATCCGGAATGTCCTTTGAAACTACAGTACCGGCACCAACAATAACATTATTTCCTATTTTGGTGTTAGGCAAGATTATTGAACCATAACCAATAAAAACATTATTACCTATAGTTACAGGACCAACCTTACTATATCCAAGTATTTTTTTAGTTGAGCCGTCATGAGCAAGTATAGTAGTACCAGAAATCGTAACATTATCCCCAATAGTAACCAAATGACCAAAGCAAAAATCAATTATGCTGTCTGGTCCATCAAAATTCTCTCCTATGGTTACTCCGTTTGCTCTCCACTGCTCAACTTTTGTCATTGGCTTTGGAGCTTTTTTTAATCCCAGCTCATATACAATAGGTCGCAGTAAATTTTTTAAGCTCATAATCCAAAAATCCTTTTACAAAAACTTTCTATCCCAATCAATATCCTGCTTCACAACCTTTGCAGGATTTCCAGCAAGAATACAATTTTCAGTATCATATTTTTTAGTACAGACCGCACCTGCCGCAACAACTGTATGGTCGGCAATATGCGTTCCCTTTAATATTATTGCACCAAGGCTAATCCAACAATGCTTACCGATTATAATATCCTCGGCATTATTAAGCCTTTTTCGGTTCAAATCAACAATACTATGCGAATCTGATGAACGCATCTGAATACCATTAGACAGCATACAATCTTCGCCAATAATAATTCTGCTTGACTCATCAAGGGCAATATGTATATAATGACCATCTCTGCCATGCATTGATGTACCCTTTAATATTTTAAGCTCATTATTATCCTGTTCAATATGAAGCTCAGTACCACAAAGAGAACAATCATCATCAATATATATCAGATTATCATTTCCTCTGAAAAAAAACGAGGTATCTCTGATTCTGCATTTTTTGCCAATTATAATTTTATTGTTGTTTCCGTCAATGTGTATCATCTGACGGTTGCTATCATATATTTCTGTGTTTTCATCAACAATAACTTCATTTCCACAGCCACTAATATTAACAATGCAATCCCTCAAAAAGCTATTGTCTTTAAGGGTAAAGCAAGAACCTGAACCATTAAAATTCAATGTATTATTCTTAAAATGATTACTTGTAACACTCAGCTTATTACTTCCAATGTGTATCTTATTTGTTAAGCTGACTAACAAAGCTAACAATAATCTGTTTTTTTCAAATACAGACAAGACAATCGATTTAATACCCATAATTACTTACCTATTTTTCCATACTTTTCAAGTATTGATGCCCATTGAACATCATTCTGACCGCCCTCTGAATTTATATACCATAAGCTGTCCTGTGCGGTACCATAAATAGTGATAGGAAAAGCCCTCCATTTATAAAGAGCGGTAATCTTAGTACCTTTACGAAACGCCATATATGTAAGCCATAAATCATCTGCATTAGGGCAAATATTTTTAATGGCATCAATATTAAATACCTCTTTATCCAGACAATTTGGTGGGAACAAAGATCCACTTCCAGTAAATACCTGAATTTTGTCTGAGTGTTCAAATTTTTCATCAAGTCTTGGATTTCTCCATAAAGACGGATTTGTATCAAACTTCGGCTCAATAACCTGACAGGTTGAAGTACAAATATCGTTTGGATATTTTTTATGCAATTCAAGTAACTTTGCAATCATATCAGACGGATAAAACATATCATCATCAGCAAGAATAATCAAATCATTAGGATATTCCTGCATAACATAATAATATTTTTTATGACTTCTGAGGTCATCGCAAAATCTGATTTCAAGTCCCTTTTCCTGTAGTCTTACCAGATCCTGTGGCAAGCCTTCAACACCATTATACTGATTTTCAGCAAGCCAAAGAATAATTTTATCAGGCTTTACAGATTGTCTGAAAAGTGTTTCTATTGTGATCCACACAGTACCTGACCGCTTGGGATATGAGGTAAGTGACACAATAATTTTCTGTTCACGCTTTTTGCTGTTTAA
>JAKSRB010000046.1 GCA_024403825.1 Ruminococcus sp.
GCCGACTTTTGCCGTTTTCTGTGGTCTTTGCATTGCTCCACCGTCCTTTCGTTTCCAAGACTATTATTGTTCGGTCCTTCCTGAAAAAATTTTTTTTCAGTACTATGACTTCTGCTGACTTCTTGCAATTTAGCTGTACATCACTGCACAGGTTGAGCAGGTGTCAATCTATCTGTCCTTCGCTCCCTTGCAAGACCTCCCCAGTTAAGAACAGCAACCTTCCTCTCATATATCCGCCACATTTACACCGCAGAGTTCGGGCAGTATTGGACTTTGCTTTGTTTAGCAAGCTCGTCCGCTCTGCATATGCCTTATATGTGATTTCTGTTCGTCAGACCGAGAGTTTGCTTTAGGCTTACTTCATACTCCACCTCACGATGGACGCACTTGCCATCTGCTAACAGTTCCTACTGCCAAGCCTGTAGTGGACTTTCACCACCAAGTTACTGCCCATTCTGGGCAAACTAAAATAACTATACTCTCAAAAATTACAATGTCTTTGAGAGTATAGTTTTTAAAAATCATCTGATTTTTTCAGTAAAATCGAGTGCAATCCATCCTGCACCACTTTTTAATTTACCCCAAAGTGAGGCACCTGTGCCTTTCGCTTCCGATACTATCGTATATGCTCCGCCCTTCGGTATTGCACCAACTATATCGAAGTTTGTCCCTGCACCCTTTCTGATATTTACTCCGTCGGATGAGGTAATTCTGACAATGTAGCTTTTGAAATCTTTATCTGAGGTATTGTCATTTGTTGCAGTGCGTTTGGTATATTTTACGTCAAAATAATCACATACTCCATGACAAATCGCTTCGGCAATATTATCTGTATTATTAATAATCCAGTTTGCACCTTTCACCGTATCATGAAACTCGCACTCAACATAAACAGATAATGCTCGTGGAACATTTATCTCATATAATCCAGTTTCGTATTTTACATTGTCCGTAGTTCCTGGTGAAATAGCACCTAAATATTTTAGGATATTATTACAGGCATTTTTGCCATTTGAGTTCAAACAAAAAATCCTTGTACCGCCGGTCAGCGAACCATTAAAGGCATTGGTATGAATCGGCATATGAATGTCAGCACCAAAATTATCACTTTCAACACAGCGATTTTCCATTAAATCTCCTGATTTGCCAACTTTTACTTCAAATCCACAGCGTTTAAGAGCTTTTGCCGTTGCTGCTGCAATTTTGTCGCATTGTATCATTTCAGTAGTTCCGCCTGCGGCATAGGTATTCCGATTTTGATTAGACGGACTTAAATATATTTTTTTAGCCATTTGTAGTAATACTCTTTCCTTTCTCCAAATTCATCACTGCTGCAATACCTGCTGAGATAGCTGAAACTGCCAGTCCTATTAACGCATCCTTTAGATAATCTCCATTTGCTAAATCTGCACCTGTAAAACATAGGGAAACATTGGTAACAGCATATCCAACAGCAGTTTGAATAAAAGTTCTCAATGCCTTTTTCAGACATTTTTTAGTTACACATATTTTTAACTTTTTCATATTTAATTACCTTTCATTGATATGATTATGTTTTAAGACGATAATTTATGTGCTTTTTCTTTACTTTCCAAATCTGCTATGCGGTGGTCAGCAGTTTTAATTTTATTATTTATTACAGCTTCAGTCTGCTCGAGTTTGAAAACACGCTCAACAAGATTGTTATGTTTATCAACCTTTTTTTCAAGCTGTTCTATTCTATAATTCGATAGTCGAGATGTTGCAAACACACCCGCCAGCGAGCCGATAACAGTTCCTGCGAACGAAATTAAAGTAAGAATAATCTCACTTGTCAAATCTCTTACCTCCATTCTATGTATTATTATGTTTAATGTGAGAGATTACCCCTCAACTATACCTACAAAAATGAATAAAATTGCATAATTATATGCAATAAATTAAAAATTTCTGCAAAAATAAAAGGTGCTATACCAAAAAGCATAGCACCAAATCATATTTATATTAAATTATAATAAAGGTTTTAAATACATTCCTGTATATGAACCCTCAGTTTCAGCCACCTGTTCAGGTGTACCCTGAGCAATGATTTTGCCACCCATATCACCGCCCTCAGGTCCGAGGTCAATTATATGGTCAGCGGTTTTAATCAAATCAAGATTATGCTCAATTACAACAACTGTATTTCCACCCTCAACAAGTAACTGCAATACATCAACAAGCTTATGAACATCAGCAATATGAAGTCCTGTTGTAGGTTCATCAAGAATATAAATCGTCTTGCCTGTACTTCTCTTTGAAAGCTCAGTAGCAAGCTTAACTCTTTGAGCCTCACCACCAGAAAGCTGGGTAGCAGGCTGACCAAGCTTGATATATCCAAGACCAACCTCAAAAAGCGTTTTAAGCTTGCGGTAAATTTTAGGCTGATTAGCAAAAAACTCCATTCCCTCTTCAACTGTCATTTCAAGAACATCATTAATTGATTTTCCTTTGTATTTAACCTCAAGGGTTTCTCTGTTATATCTTCTGCCCTTGCACACCTCACAAGGAACATATACATCTGAAAGAAAATGCATTTCAATTTTTATAATTCCGTCACCCTGACAGGATTCACAACGACCGCCCTTGACATTAAACGAAAAACGACTTTGTGTGAAACCACGCATTTTTGCATCATTTGTAGCCGCAAACAATGCTCGAATATCCGTAAATACACCAGTATATGTTGCCGCATTTGAGCGAGGGGTTCTGCCAATAGGGCTTTGGTCTATTGCAATGACCTTATCAAGATTTTCAATACCCTTGATTTCCTTATGCTTACCAGAGGTTGTTTTTGCACCATTCAACTCCCTTGCAAGAGTTTTATACAAAATTTCATTAATAAGTGAGCTTTTGCCAGAGCCTGAAACACCTGTAACACAAACAAATTTTCCAAGCGGTATTTTTACATTTACATTTTTAAGATTATTTTGAGCCGCACCCTTTATTTCAAGGAATTTTCCGTTGCCTTTTCTGCGAACTTCTGGAACAGGCACACATCTTTTACCACTCAAATACTGTCCTGTAACAGATTTTTCACAATCCTTGATTTTATCAACATCGCCAACGCAAATTATTTCACCACCATGGATACCTGCTCCTGGTCCAACATCAACTATGCAATCTGCGGCATACATAGTATCCTCATCATGCTCAACTACAATAACCGTATTACCAAGGTCACGAAGTCTTTTCAAAGTTCCGAGCAGTTTTTCATTATCTCGTTGGTGCAAACCAATACTCGGCTCATCAAGAATATATAACACACCCATAAGTGAACTGCCTATCTGAGTTGCAAGTCTTATTCGCTGACTTTCGCCACCACTCAATGTACCTGAGCTTCTTGAAAGTGTGAGGTATCCAAGTCCGACACTTTTTAAGAAATTGAGCCTTTCAATGATTTCCTTAACAATTTCAGCTGCAATAATACTTTCCTTTTCATTCAATTCAAGAGCATTCACAAAATCAATAGCATCTACAACTGACATTTTACAAAAATCAGATATATTTTTATTTCCGACCGTCACAGCAAGACTTTCAGCAGAAAGTCTGTCACCCTTACATTCATCGCAAGGTATTTCTGCCATATATGAACGAATTTCATCTTTTATCCAGTTACTGCTCGTTTCCTTGTAACGGCGATTAAGATTATTTATAATTCCCTCAAATTTATGATTATAAGTTCCCTCGCCATAAACAGATTTTCTATGAACTGTTAATTCCTCATCACCAGTACCGTATAATATTACATTTACAGTTTCTACAGGAATATTCATAAGTGGTTCATCAAGAGAAAAATTATATTTTTCTGCCAAAGCCTCAAAATACATTGCCGCAATGGAGCTTCCTTCTAAAGCCCATCCACTTCCCTTTATTGCACCCTCTCTTATACTTTTGGTCCAATCAGGAATTATCTTAGCAGAGTCAATCTCCATAAACACGCCTAAGCCTGTACATTTTGGACAGGCACCAAACGGATTATTAAAGGAAAACATTCTTGGAGTAAGGTCCTCAATGCTCACGCCATGCTCTGGGCAAGCATATTTCTGAGAAAAGGTAATGTCTTCTCCGTCAGACAGACTTACAACAATAATTCCGCCAGACAGCTTTGATGCTGTTTCAATACTATCTGACAGTCGTGAAGTAATTTCAGGCTTTATAACCAGACGGTCAATAACTACCTCAATGTTATGCTTTTTATTTTTCTCAACAGGAATTTTCTCTCCTAAATCGTAAATAATACCGTCAACTCTGACTCTTACAAATCCTGACTTTCTCGCATTGTCAAACACCTTTGAATGTTCACCCTTACGACCCTTAACAACTGGAGCTAAAATCTGAATTTTAGTTCCAACCTCATAAGTCATAATCTGGTCAACAATCTGGTCAACAGACTGCTGACGGATTTCCTTGCCACAAACAGTACAATGAGGAATACCAATCCTTGCATACAGCAATCTGAGATAATCATAAATTTCAGTTACAGTTCCAACAGTTGAACGAGGATTTTTAGATGTTGTTTTCTGGTCAATGGAAATTGCAGGAGAAAGTCCCTCAATGCTTTCAACATTAGGCTTATCCATCTGACCAAGGAACATTCTCGCATATGATGACAGACTTTCAACATATCTTCTCTGCCCCTCGGCATAAATAGTATCAAATGCAAGTGAGCTTTTACCTGAACCTGAAAGTCCTGTAATAACAACAAGCTTATTGCGTGGAATTTCAACATTTACATTTTTTAAGTTGTGTTCTTTAGCACCCTTAACAATAATCTTATCTTGTGCCATAGCCCTATCCTTCCGATAATTTATTACATATATTATAGAACATATGTTTTAAAATGTCAATACAAAAAGCCTCCCAATTTTGGAAGGCTTTTAAATTTAATCTATCAGATTGAGATTACTCAGTTTCCTTTTCAGCATTAAAATCTTCAAATTCTGTAGATTCATCTTCATCAGAGTCATCATCGACAGGCTCAACATATGAACCATCCATAATTGTCTTGAATACCTCTCCGCTCATCTTTTCATATTTCATAAGATAACGAGCTGTATCATGAAGTTTATCCATACTTTCTTTAATAATGCTTACTGCTCTGTCATAACAGGAGTTAATGATTTTCAGTACTTCATCATCAATCTTTGCGGCAGTTGCCTCAGAGTAATCCTGAGTACCACCCATATTTCTGCCAAGGAAGTTTTCTCCGCCTTCCTGTCCATAGCAAATAAATCCAAGCTCCTCAGTCATACCATATTTTGTAACCATAGCACGAGCAGTTTTAGATGCTTTTTCAATGTCATTTGATGCACCTGTTGAAATATCACCCATAATAAGTGCTTCAGCTACTCTACCACCCATTGAAACTATGATACTTTCAATCATTTCATTATGAGAATTATATGACTTATCTTCACTCGGTAATGGCATTGTGTAGCCACCAGCCATACCACGAGGAATAATTGAAATTTCGTGAACAGGATCCTGAGTTTCAAGCTTATCAAAGAGAATAGCGTGACCTGCCTCATGGTAAGCAGTAAGCTTCTTTTCTTTATCGCTCATAACTCTGGTCTTTTTCTCAGTACCAACAGCAACCTTCATCATTGCATCCTGAATTTCAGTCATTGTAATAGCTTTTTTATCCTTACGAGCAGCGAGCAATGCAGCTTCATTCAGAAGATTTTCAAGGTCAGCACCGGTAAATCCTGCTGTAGTTTTCGCAATAGTCCTGAGCTTTACATCAGGTGCAAGAGGTTTTTTGCGTGCGTGAACCTTTAGAATTGCCTCACGACCATTTACATCAGGATAGCTAACGATTACCTGTCTGTCAAATCTGCCAGGACGAAGTAACGCAGGGTCAAGAACATCAGGTCTGTTGGTTGCGGCAATAAGGATTACACCCTCATTTGCACCAAATCCGTCCATCTCAACAAGCAACTGATTAAGCGTTTGCTCACGCTCATCGTTACCGCCACCCATTCCGGTACCTCTCTGGCGACCAACAGCATCAATTTCATCTATAAATATTATACAAGGGGAATTTTTCTTTGCCTGCTCGAAGAGGTCACGAACTCTTGAAGCACCGACACCAACAAACATTTCAACAAAATCTGAACCTGAGATTGAGAAGAACGGCACACCAGCCTCACCGGCAACTGCTCTTGCAAGCAGGGTTTTACCTGTACCAGGAGGTCCTACAAGCAGTACGCCCTTTGGTATTCTTGCACCAAGCTTATTATATTTCTCAGGCGATTTAAGAAATTCAACAACTTCTTCAAGCTCTTCTTTCTCTTCGTCAGCACCTGCAACATCATCAAAGGTGGTTTTGCGTTTTTCATCATTAGTGTTTTTAATCTTGGCTTTACCAAAATTCATTTCTCTGCCACCAAGACTACCGCCCATTTTTTTCATTATATAGAACCAAGCGACAATTAAGATTACAGTTAAAATGATTGTAGGTACAAACTCAAACAATAAAGAATTATCGCTTGCTCGTTCAAGATTATATGTTACAGCCTCATCCGCAGATGCCTGATATGGCTTTATATCGTCAAGGAAACGCTGAATATCAGCAAGCCTTGCTGAAACAATAACCTGACTTGACCTTTTGCTGTCAGCAGTACTTTCATTTATTACTGTTTCAGATTCTCTATTTGTAATGGAAGAATTTTTATCGCTTGAAGGATATGCCTTTTCCCCCTCTTTAAGTGTAATCTGAATTGCACCTGTACCATAATTAATGGTATAGCTGTCAACCTTATCATCGACAAAATACTGCACCAGCTCAGATGTTTTTGGCTGAGATGCCTGATTTTGACTTAGCAGCAATGCAATGCCAAGAATTAATAAAACAGGAATTGCAAGATAAAGCAAAAGGCTACGCAGTTTTCTTTTATTGTCCAATGTTATGTCACTCCTTTTTATTTTACTGAAATTAAACTATATTTTACATATTATCAGAATATACTGAAGATTTCAATATTCCAACATATGGAAGATTTCTATATTTTTCATTATAATCAAGACCATAACCAACAACAAATTCATCAGGAACGGTCATACCTTTATAAGTAATATCAATATTTTTTATTCGTCTTGCAGGTTTGTCAAATAAGGTGCATATGGCAACTGATTTAGCACCTTTTGAGTACAGATGCTTGGAAATATAGTCAAGCGTTATTCCGCTGTCAACAATATCCTCAACAATTAAAATATCTTTATTATCAATCGGTACTGAAATATCCTTTGAAATCAGAACCTTTCCTGAGCTTTCAGTACCACTGCCATAGCTTGATGCAACCATAAAATCAATGGCAAAATCAAGCTTAATTTTTCTCATTAAATCAGCCAAAAAGACCATACTTCCCTTAAGAAGTCCAATCATTATAAATTCCTTGTAATTATAATCTTTTTCAAGCTGATTTGCAAGAGTATTCACAATATTTTCAATTTCATTTTGTGAAACAAGGATTTTTTCAATATCCTTATGTAAAAAATCACCCATTATACCACTTCAATTAAAATTTCATCTAACGAATTATTTTTAGCCTGAGCAGATACTCCTACATTTTCACACCATAAAACGGTGCTGTCAACAGCCAAGACAAGTAGATTATCTCTGATTTCAGAGGGGATTTTCATTTCACCAAGTACCTTTCTGAGAGGTTTAGTAACCTTGCGATACCTGTATGTAAACTTGTCACCAGCCCTGCGAGTGCGAAACTCTGCTCTGCCAACATAATCCGATGATATAGAATTACAATTATTATTATCTGCATCAATAACAACCGTATTAATTATTTTATTGCCAAACAATAATGTATTATTTATTTTAAGATAATCAGAAATTTCACATAAATTATTTTCTGTCAACGCAAGTCTGAATATACCCTGTTTAGAAATTGCAAGCAATGAATTATTCAGATTTACAGAACCACCATTTTCAATTATGCTAATCATTAAATCAATATGCTTATTCTCAGGAATAAAATCTGCAAAATTTCTGCACATCATAACAAGACAATTTTTTAAAACTGCCCTGTCAAGCAATATCAACTTCTTGCAATCATAGCCGAATTTCAATTTGCAATTATCAATAGCTTCTTCAGATTCTCTGTTCATAAAGTCTGACACTTCTCGAAAATTTTCACTCAAATTGCAAATCGCTTTTTCAAACTGAGGATTTAAAGATTTAAGCTCAGGAATAATCCTGTGCCTGATTTTATTTCTTGTATAATCATCAGATAAATTTGAGCTGTCTGTAACAAATTTAATGCCACGATTTTTGCAATAATTTTCAATATCAGCTCTTGTAGCACAAATTAGCGGACGAATAATATTCCCACGCTTAGGAGGAATACCTGTCATCCCCTTTAAAGCTGAACCTCTTGAAAGATTAAAAATCAAAGTTTCAGCATTATCAGAGGCTGTGTGTGCAGTTGCAATTTTTGCATTAAGACTTTGTGAAAGCTCTTCAAAAAATTTATATCTTTCATTTCTTCCGCAAAGCTCTTCGCTGATTTTCTGTTCTTTGGATAGCTTTGGAACATCAACACTTTTGATAAACAGCTTTACATTAAGACTTTCACAAATATTTCTGCAATAATCCTCATCTCGCTTTGCCTCCTGCCCTCTGATATTATGATTAAGATGAGCCGCATAGACATTAAGCTGATAAGTATCTTTTATTGAAACAAAAATATGCAGCAAGCTTACGGAATCAGCACCACCGGAAAGTGCCACGATAATTGAATCACCAATTTCCAGCATAGAATATTTTTCTATTGTAGAAATAACAATATTATTCATTTCTATTCTCCGGACTTGTAAAACGCATAAATTCACCCTGCCAATGAAGCTTTACTGCTCTCGATTCGCCATGACGGTTTTTTGCTACAATACATTCGCCTGAGTTCATATCAGCAGTCGGTGCGGAATTTTCGTCACCGCTTTTATCAGCATAGTAGCCCTCACGATAGAGAAACAATACAATATCGGCATCCTGCTCAATAGAACCAGAATCTCTCAGGTCTGAAAGCTGTGGTCTGTGGTCATCTCGCTTTTCAGATGCACGAGAAAGCTGTGAGAGTGTAATAACAGGCACATTCATTTCCTTTGCAAGTATTTTAAGATTTCTGGTAATTTCAGAAATTTCCTGAACTCTGTTATCAATTCTTCGACCACTTGCCATAAGCTGTAGGTAGTCAATTACTACTAAATCCAGCTTGCGTAATCGTCTTAATCTTGATTTCACTTCCGTAAATGTAATGCCAGGAGTATCATCAAGATACATTTCAGCTTTACTCAGAACATCACTTGCAGGAATAAGCCTGCTCCATTCTTCCTCTGTAAGCTTGCCTGTACGAAGCTTTGTACCGCTGATTAGTGCCTCTGTTGACAACAATCGGCTTGCAAGCTGTTCCTTTGACATTTCCAAGGAAAAGAAAGCAACCGTTTTTTTCGTTGTACAGGCAACATGTCTTGCAATATTAAGTGCAAAGCTTGTCTTACCCATACCAGGACGAGCGGCAAGCAAAATAAGGTCACTGCGATTTAATCCAGTAATAACTCTGTCAAGGTCGCCAATTCCGGTTGAAAGCGGTTTAAGACTATCATCAACCTCACTATTAAGAGCGTCAAGACGGTCAAAAGTCTGTAGAATTACCGAATTAAGTCTTTCAAGACCTGATTTGGTATTGCCCTGTCGAATATCAAATATTTTCTGCTCGGCAGAGTCAATCAAAACACTTGGGTCATCACTTCCAGCCGATGCATCATCAATAATTTCTCTTGATGCAGTAATCAACCTACGGATATTATATTTATCCTCAATAACCTTTGCATAAGCCTCAGCATTAGAAATTGACGGACAATTATTAACCAAATCCATAAGATAGGTCTTTCCTGTTGATTCATCAAAAGCCTTATTCTGTTTTAGTTTTTCAAGGAGAGTAACGAAGTCAACAGCCATTCCGAAATTGACCATTTCAGACATTTCGGAAAAAATAACCTTATGGAGAGCAACATAAAAATAATCAGGAGATTTGATATAATCAACAATCTTGTCAAAAACAGTACTGTCAAGAATCAAAGCACCTAAAACTGCCTGCTCAGCCTCCGGACTGTATGGCATATTAAGACCATCTATACTGCCTGTCAAATTTAAATCTGCCATTTTTATAAACCGCTTTTACTTAATTTAATATTATTCTTCTGTAACCTTAACATCAATTTTTGCAGAAATACCGCTGTAAAGCTTAACCTCTGCCTTGTAAGTACCAAATTCCTTGATGTCATTTTCAAGTACAACCTTACGCTTATCAATGTTAATGCTGTACTGCTTTTTGATTTCCTCTGCAACCTGCTTTGAGGTTACGCTGCCGAAAAGCTTTCCGCCCTGACCTGCCTTAGCTTTCATTTCAAAAACTTTTCCCTCGAGCTTTTGCTTATAGCTTTCAGCCTGAGCCTTCTCGGTTGCAATCTTGAAATTCTTTGAGCTTTCAGCATTCTTATATTCATTCATAGCCTGAGCATTAGCTTCCTTGGCAAGCTTCTTTGGAAGAAGAAAATTGCGTGCATATCCGTCTGATGCTTCAACCAGTTCACCCTTTTTGCCAAGTGCCTTAACATCCTGTAATAATATAACCTTCATTAAAATCAACCTTTCTTATGTAATGCTTGCGTCTTCAAGCAACTCATCAATAACCTTAATCAGTTGTTTATGAACAAGCTCTATACTTAAATTTTCAAACTGGACAGCAGCCATAGTCTGATGACCACCGCCACCAAGCTTTTCCATTAACAATTGTACATTAACACGCCCATAACTGCGTGCAGAAACATTAACCCTATCGTTATCAGAAAAAATTACAAACGATGCATTTACACCCTGCAGCGAAAGCATTTCATCTGCTGCCTGAGCAGCAGCAATTCTGATGCTGCTGTCATTATTCTTAGAAAAAGAAATTGCACAATTTTTATATATTTCAGTTCTGCAAACAATGGCAACCTTTTCTTTATAGGTGTCAATACTTCCGGAAAACATTTCTTTAACAACAAGAGTATTCGCACCCTTTCTTCTCAAATAAGCCGCAGCCTCAAAAGTACGGATACCTGTTCTCATAACAAAATTTTTGGTATCAAGCATAATTCCTGCAAGCAAAGCATCTGCCTGAACATAGGTGATTGCATTATCATCCAGATAGCCTATAATCTCACTACACATTTCAGATGCAGAAGATGCAGACGGTTCGTGACAAAAAACCAATGCATTATTAATATAATTAACTGCTCTGCGATGATGGTCAATAACAATTACCTTTTTACTCTTATCATAAAGCTCAGGACTTTCAAGAGAATTACGCAAATGCGTATCAACAATAATCAGCAAGGATTTTGGTGTAAACCCTTTGAGAGCATCGTCAACACTAATAAATATGTCAGACTTAAGTCTATGCTCAGCATAAGAAATCAGCTGAGGTGCCATAGAAGTTTTTTTATCAATAACAATCTTGCAATATCTCTGGAAGGTTTTCTCCATAACACACTGCATACCAATAGCCGCACCAACTGAATCAAGGTCAGAGAAATGATGCCCCATTACATAAACCTTGTCACAATCAGCAACCGCTCTTCTTATTGCATTTGCGATTACACGCATACGAACCTTGCTCATTTTTTCGGAAGCAACCGAAGTACCACCGAAAAATTCATAGCTGTTGTTAGAAATAAGTGCAACCTGGTCGCCACCTCTGCCAAGAGCCATTTCAAGAGCTTTTCTTGCATCAAGCTCGCTTTCCCTGAGAGTCTTAGCACCTCTGCACAAACCAACAGAAATTGTAGCGATATGATTTTTAGTATCGATCTCACGAATATTTTTAAGAACAGGGAATTTCAGTTCAACCATTTTTTCAACATCTGATTCCCTGAAAATTATCATATATCTGTTATTTCCTACCTTTTTATACAAAGCAGAATATTCCGCTGCCCATTTTAAAAGTTCAGATTCAACAGCAAGCAGGCTTTGAGAATAAATTTCATCTGCATCATTCAGAAAAACCTCTGCATTATCAAAAGTAATTATAGCAACACAAGGCAGGCTTGCATTATATTCCCTCACCATTGATTTATAATAAGTATTCTCAATCAGATGACATAAATATCCGTCACCCACAGGCATAGCATATGCAGTATATTCCCTGCCGTCAACAGCAATATCCATACCATCACCATCAGCAATTTCATTGATATTATAGCCGTTGAGATATTCATAAATGCTGTCACCAACAGGATTTCTGCTGCCACTAAGCATTTTGCGAAAATACATATTACACCAGATAATGTCGCCCTCTGAACCTATAAGAGCAGTCGGGAATTTATACTTATCAATACTTTCAGGTTCAGTACCTACAATATTTTTAACAGCCTTTTTCACTATGTTATACACATAGCTTCTGAACCTGATTGTGGAAATAAATATCAATCCAAGCGATACCACAGTGATTCCAAGCTCAATATAGCTTAGAATTTTGTTATATGAAAATGAAGCCATAGCCATAAAAAACATTACAACGCCAAAAATAAAGAACCATGGCAAAGTAGTCCAATGCTTTTTCTTCATATCAAACCTCAAATTAAAAAATCACTTCAATACGGCATAGTAATATCATATACCGTATTGTCATAAAAAGCAGAAATATATCATCAAAAAACAAATTATACTTCCTGCAAAATCGGCAAAATCATAGGAGAACGCCTTGTTTTCTGAGCAATCAGCTTAGCAACCTCCTCCTTGATTCTATTCTTGATTGTTCCCCATTCGTGAACATTTTTATCTGCACATTCCTCAAGAATATCAAGAGCAAGCCTTTTAACATCATCAAGCAGACCCTCGCTCTCACGAACATACACAAAGCCCCTTGACACTATATCAGGACCGCTGATAACATGACCGTCATATACATCAAGTGAAGCAACAATAATAATAAGTCCGTCCTGTCCAAGGTGCTTACGGTCACGAAGAACGATACTACCTACATCACCAACGCCCAGACCGTCAACAAATACCTTACCTGACTGAACAGTTGGAAGCTCCTTCATATAGTTTTCATTTATTTCAACTACATTACCAACATCACCGATAAAAATATTTTTTCTTTCCATTCCAAGGAACTGAGCAAGCTCGGCATGCTTACGCAAATGCTTCTGCTCACCATGTACAGGAACAAAATATTTAGGCTTAACAAGCTTATGAATAATTTTCAGTTCTTCCTGACAGGCGTGACCTGAAACATGGACATCATACATAGACTCATATATTACTTTACAGCCCTTTTTAAGCAATTCATCAACAACATTACCAACAGTTTTTTCATTACCAGGAATTGGATTTGCAGAAATAATAATGAAATCTCCCTCACCCACCATAACCTTACGATGATCCGAGTATGCCATTCTTGACAAAGCACTCATCGGTTCGCCCTGACTACCTGTAGTAACAAGTACAATTTCCTCAGGCATATATTTATCAAGCATATCCAAATCAATAAGGATATTTTCAGGAATAGTCAAATATCCAAGCTTGCTTGCAACATCCATATAATTAACCATACTGCGACCGGAAAAAGCAATTTTTCTGCCATACTTCTCAGCACAATTAATTATCTGTTGAACTCTGTTTACATTAGATGCAAAAGTAGCAATAATTATTCTATAATGCTCAGCCTGACGGAAAAGATTATCCAGACTATCAGAAACTGTGTGTTCAGTAGGTGTATAGCCAGGACGCTCAGCGTTGGTACTTTCAGCAAGCAAAGCAAGAACACCGCTGTCACCAACACGAGCAAAGCTTGAAAGGTCAATCATCTCACCCATAATCGGAGTACAGTCAATTTTAAAGTCACCAGTATGAACAATAGTGCCAGCAGGAGTTTTAATAGCAAATGCAACTGAATCAGGAATAGAATGATTAACATGGATAAAATTAATTTCCATACAACCCAATCTTATAGTTTCACCAGCATTTACAACATTGAGCTTTGCCTGATTAAAAAGGCTATGCTCTCTAAGCTTGTTTCCGAGTAAGCCTAAGGTAAGTGGAGTACCATAAATCGGCAAATTAACTCTTGAAAGAAGGAACGGAATACCACCAATATGGTCCTCGTGACCATGAGTAAGAATAATACCCTTAACCTTGTCAACATTCTGTTCAACATAAGAAAAATCAGGGATTACAAGGTCAACACCAAGCATATCGCCATCAGGGAAAGCCATACCGCAGTCGATAATAACAATATCATTTTCACATTCAATTAAAGTAATGTTTTTACCAATTTCATTCAAACCGCCAAGGAAAGCAATTTTTACAGAAGGCTTTTGAAGCTGTTTTGGACGACCACTTTTATTGTATGGTCTTTTAGAATAATTCTTTTTTTGAAAACTGCTCTGAGCATTAAAGCTGTTATTCTGACCTTTTGATTTGGAATTGCCACCATTTTTCTTATAAGATTTATTATAATTCTTATTAGATTTTGAGTACCTGTTTTGTCTGAAATTCAGAGTTTCTCTTTTATTTTCCGGACTCACAAATTTACCTCCGTTATCAAATTTTTAAAACTTCTAAGTAAATAGCTGTTGCTGATAATCAGACCGACCAAATAACAAATGACTATATACAAACAGCAAAACTTAAAAATATGTTAATCTGTAAACACATACAGACTTAATCCGAACTAATATAAGGCATAGTTACCCTTATAATATTACATTGTATTATTTTACCCCAAATCACCATAATATGTCAAGTCTTTTTTTATGCATAAAGTATGAAAACTTGTCATAATATATACCTGACTGTGTAATATATAAATAAGATAATAATATTATGCACAACAAAAGATAAAATATACCAAAACGGCAACAACAGAAAATGCACGAAAAATTCGGCTAAATAAAAATGTAGTTGAAATTTTAAATTAAAAACATTATAATATTTATTGAAAA
>JAKSRB010000047.1 GCA_024403825.1 Ruminococcus sp.
AGGAAAGACTTGCAGAGGAAGCAAGAAAAGCTGAAGAGGAAAGACTTGCAGAGGAGGCAAGAAAAGCCGAAGAGGAAAGACTTGCAGAAGAGGCAAGAAAAGCCGAAGAAATAAAGCTTGCAGAAGAGGCAAGAAAAGCTGAAAACGAAAGACTTATTGCTGAAAAACGAAAGTCAAAGAGCAATGCATTTGAAAATCCGGCTATTTATGGAGATGTAGAGCTGGCAGAGCTTGCCGAAGATGTAACAGATGATTTTGCAGATAATAAGATATATGATGCTGAAATCGTTGGTGTTGAAGATGATAAGTCTGAAAATCAGAAAAGCGGAAGTTCTGATGAGGTTGAAGATGACAGAGATTTAACTGAGGACGGACTTACCGAAACAGATGAATTTAATAATGATGAAGAGCTTGTAAGAGAAGAGGCAAAACAGTCAAAATTCTTTGAAAGTGATGATTTCTTTGATGAAGCACCTAAAAAGAATTACGGTGTATTGCTGAATAAATATCTTAATGATGCAGAAGATTATGATGTAATAGATGAAATCGAAGAGAGAGCTATTGCAGTTGAGTCTGAACCTGACGATTTTGATGAGGGAGTTCCGCTTGAGGAACGCCTTACCAAGATTGGTGACGGATTGAAGAGGTTTGGCAGTGGAGTAAAATCATTCGGAGTACATTGCGGATATTTTGTAACCAATGTTTCAAGAATGATAAAGCGTAAGCGTGCCATTGCAAAGCGTAAAAAAGAAGAAGAGGCACGCAGGGAAAGAGCAAGGCTTGCGGCAGAGAGAAGAGAAAGACAACGCAGAGCCTCAGAAAACGGAGAGCTTGTACAGGTAAGACGCAGAGATGATAGCAGACCTGTTCAGAGCAGACCTAACTCTCAGCAAAACCGCAGACGCCCAGCAAGTTCACCACAGACAAGAAAACAGGGCAGACCAAATCAGACTAAACGACCAAACAGCTCCTCATCAGCTCAAAGAAAAAGACCAAATCCAAACAGAGATAAAAGATAAGGGTGATAGATTTGAAAGAAATGCTAATAAAAAATGCAACAGTTGTTTCACCTGCAGATAATTTAAATTCAAAGCTTGATATTCTCATAAAAGACGGAATAATCTCAGAAATCGGAGAAAATTTATGCTCAAACGGTGAGATAATAGATGCAGAGGGATTATATGCAGTTCCTGGCTTTGTAGATATGCATGTTCATTTGCGTGACCCAGGACAAACCCAAAAGGAAGATATTATCACAGGCTGTAAGGCGGCAGCGGCAGGCGGTGTAACAAGTCTGCTTGCAATGCCTAATACAAATCCTACCGTTGATAATGCTGAAACAGTAAAATATATCCTTGACAAAGCTGAAAACGCAGTTGCAAGGGTATATGTTGCGGCAAGTATAACAAAGGGCTTAAAGAGTATTGAGCCTACAGACCTTGACGAATTAAAAACGGCAGGAGCAACCGCACTTTCTGATGACGGAAGACCTGTTGAAAACACAAAATATCTCAGCGATGCAATGAAAAAAGCTCCTGAGCTTGGTATGAAGATTGTGGCACATTGCGAGGATTTATACCTTGCAGACGGAGGAAAAATCAATGAGGGAGAGGTTTCCGAAAAGCTTGGAGTAAAGGGCATACCTGCCTCAGCTGAGGATTGCGGAACTGCAAGAGAAATTGCACTTGCGGCAACACTTAATGTTCCAGTTCATATCTGCCATGTCAGCACAAAGACAAGTGTTGCACTTGTAAGAGATGCTAAGGCAAGAGGAGTTAAGGTAACAGCAGAAACCGCACCACATTATTTTTCATTGACTGAGAAAGAATTGCTTCGTGGTGATGCAGATTACAGAATGAACCCTCCTCTTAGAACACATTCAGATGTAGAGGAAATAGTGAGCGGATTGCTTGACGGCACACTTGATGCTATTGCAACAGACCACGCACCGCACACACCTGAGGAAAAGGCAGATTTTGTGAAAGCACCAAACGGCTCAATAGGAATGGAAACTTCATTTGCAGTTTCATATACTTATCTTGTAAAGACAGGGTTAATGACAATTGAAAAGCTTGTTGAGAAAATGAGCAGTAATCCTGCGAAAATTCTTGATATAGATGCAGGCACACTAAGAATCGGAGCAAAGGCAGATATAGCTGTTCTCGACCTTAACAAGGTATGGACAGTAGATACCGAAAAACTCCATGGAAAAAGTAAAAACACTCCGTTCAAGGGCAGAACGCTTTGTGGTAAGGTTGTTAAAACTATCTTGGGTGGCAGAGTTGTTTTTGAAGATGTGAATTAATTAGTATTATATATTGACAATTACCAGAAAACCGAATGCTATGGGAGTACTGGTAAATATATAAAAATATATTGAAAAGGAGAGAAGTAAAATGGCACAGAAAGGCGATTTACTTTCAGTAAGACAGGACATCAGAGTTGTAGATGCAACAGTTCGTGACGGAGGACTTTGTAATGATTTCAGATTCAGCGATAAATTCATCAAGGATTTGTATGCGGCAAATGTAAAGGCCGGCGTTGATTATATGGAGTTTGGTTATAAGGCAAGCAAAGAGATATTTAAAGAAGAAGATTTCGGCAAGTGGAAATTCTGTAAAGATGATGATATTCGTGATATAGTTGGCGAAAACAATACAGACCTTAAAATTGCTGTTATGGCAGATGTAGGCAGATGTGATTTCAGAAACGACATTATCCCTAAGAATGAAAGTCCTATTGATTTGGTTCGTATTGCAACTTATATTCATACTATCCCTGCTGCTGTAGAGATGATTGAGGATGCAGCTAAAAAAGGCTATGAAACCACTATAAATATTATGGCAGTTACAAAGGCAAAGACAGAGGATATTAAGGCTGCTCTTGAAATTTTTGGTAAAACACCTGCCAAGGCATTCTATATTGTTGACAGCTACGGTGCATTGTATCCTGAGGAGTCAAGAAGACTTGCTGAGATGTACTGCGAAATCGCAGATAAATATAATAAGGTTGTAGGTATTCACGCTCACAACAACCAGCAGCTTGCTTTTGCTAATACTATTGAGGCTCTTGCATATGGTGCAAGCTACCTTGATGCAACAGTTGACGGAATGGGCAGAGGTGCAGGCAACTGTGCACTTGAGCTTTTACTTGGTTTCCTTAAAAATCCTAAGTATAAGGTTGACCCTATTGTTAAGATTATTGAAGACCACACAAAGAAGCTAAAGGCAGAGGGCGTAAAGTGGGGTTATGATATTCCATATATGCTCACAGGTCAGTATAATACTCACCCTCGTCCAGCTATTTCATTCGTAAAGAATGACAGAGAGGATTATTCGGCATTTATTAATGAGCTTTATGATATTATAAACAGCTAAAAGGAGTTAAGGTAATGGCATTTGACAGACTTATCGAAAATATTGTAAAAATGCAGAATCCTACTGTAGCAGGTCTTGACCCAAAGCTGGATTATGTACCTGCATCAATTAAGGAAAAATGCTTTGAAAAATATGGAAAAACTCTTGAAGGTGCGGCAGCGGCTTTGTTTGAGTTTAATAAAGCATTGATTGACAGTCTGTATGATATAGTACCTGCAATCAAGCCACAGGCTGCGTACTATGAAATGTATGGTTGGCAGGGTGTAAAGGCTCTTGCTGATACAATTTCATATGCAAAGTCAAAGGGTATGTTTGTAATGACAGACGGCAAACGCAATGATATTGGTACTACTATGGAAGCATATGCAACTGCACATCTCGGAACAACAGATGTTGCAGGAGAGCAGATTGATGCTTTTGGTGCAGACGCACTCACAGTAAACGGATATTTGGGAACAGACGGAATAAAGCCACTTGCAAAAATTTGTGCTGATAAGGATAAGGGTATATTTGTATTGGTAAAAACCTCAAATCCAAGCTCAGGCGAGCTGCAGGATATGAAGCTTTCAACAGATGAAACAGTTTATGAGCATATGGGCAGAATGTGCGAGGGCTGGGGTTCTGAGCTTATGGGCAAGTACGGATATTCAGCCGTAGGAGCAGTAGTAGGAGCAACCTATCCAGAACAGCTTGCAGAGATGAGAGCAAAGCTTGAGCATACATTTTTCCTTGTACCTGGTTATGGTGCACAGGGTGGCGGTGCCGAAGATGTAAAGAATGCTTTTGATAAGAACGGACTTGGAGCGATTATCAATTCAAGCCGAGGCATTATGTGTGCGTGGAAAAAGCAGGACGGTATGACCGAGGACGATTTTGCAGAGGCAGCAAGAGCTGAAGCAATTCGTATGAGGGATGAAATTATCGGTTGTATAGGCGAAATAAAGGCATAAAATAAGATTAAAAAGCGTATTTCTATTATGTGGAGCAATAGTAATTATTGACTTTGGCAATATATAGGGGTATAATTTGTATATAGCTGTATAAATTTGTTTGCAGTTTGATTTAGAAAAATTAAAATCAAGGGAGATTTTTTAAATGGCAAGAGTATATAATTTTTCAGCAGGTCCATCAATGCTGCCTGAATCAGTATTAAAGAAAGCAGCAGCAGAAATGCTCGACTATGAGGGTACAGGTCAGAGCGTAATGGAAATGTCACACCGCAGTAAGGCATTTGATAAAATTATTAAGGACGCAGAGGCTCTTCTCAGAGAGATTTATAATATTCCTGATAATTACAAGGTTCTTTTCTTACAGGGTGGTGGCTCAACACAGTTTGCAATGGTTGCACTCAACCTTATGAACAAGAATAAAAAGGCTGATTATATTATCACAGGTCAGTGGGCTAAGAAGGCTTATCAGGAGGCTCAGAAGTTTGGTGATGCTAAGGCAGTTGCTTCATCAGCAGACAAAACATTTACATATATTCCTAAGACAGATAAATCAATGTTCAGAGAAGATGCAGACTATGTTTATATCTGTATGAACAATACAATTTATGGTACTGTATATCATGAACTCCCAGATACAGGAGATATTCCACTTGTAGCTGATATTTCATCATGCATTTGCTCAGAGCCACTTGATATTTCAAAGTTTGGTTTACTTTTTGCAGGTGCTCAGAAGAATATGGCAGGTGCAGGACTTACAATCGCAATCGTAAGAGAAGATTTACTCGGCAATGCTATGGATATTACTCCAACAATGCTTGATTATAAGATTCACGCAGATGCAGATTCACTTTACAATACACCACCTTGCTATTCAATCTATGTAGCAAAGCTTGTTCTTGAGTGGATTAAGAATGAGGTTGGCGGACTTGAGAAGATGAAAGAGCTTAACGAGAAGAAAGCAAAGATTCTTTATGATTTCCTCGACAGCTCAGAGCTTTTCAAGGGTACAGTAGTAGCAGAGGACCGTTCACTTATGAATGTACCATTTGTAACAGGCGATGCTGATTTAGATGCAAAGTTTGTAAAGGAATCAACAGAAGCTGGCTTTGTAAACCTTAAAGGTCACAGAACAGTTGGCGGTATGAGAGCATCAATCTACAACGCAATGCCAATCGAGGGTGTAGAAAAGCTTGTAGAGTTTATGAAGAAGTTTGAGGCAGAAAACAAGTAATCTGATTTTCTGATGCTTTTATAAAAGGGTAAGAAATTACCGATAAAAAATTCAAAAGGATTGATAGTAATGTATAATGTACTTACATTAAATAAGATAGCAGCCATTGGTACATCAAGACTTGGTGAAAATTACAGCTATGGTGAAGATGTACAGAATCCTGATGCAATTCTTGTAAGAAGTGCTGCAATGCACGATATGGAATTTGCAGAAAATCTCCTTGCAATCGCAAGAGCAGGAGCAGGCACAAACAATATTCCAAAGGATAAATGCACAGAGCAGGGTATTGTAGTATTCAATACACCTGGTGCAAATGCAAACGCAGTAAAGGAGCTTGTACTTGCAGGACTTCTCCTTTCATCAAGAAAAATCACAGAGGGCATTGACTGGGCAAAAACACTCAAGGGCAATGGCGATGCTGTAGGTAAAATGGTAGAAAAGGGCAAGAGCCAGTTTGTTGGTCCTGAAATTATGGGCAAAACACTTGGTGTAATTGGTCTTGGAGCTATTGGTATTCTGGTAGCAAATGCGGCTGTAGCACTTGGTATGAATGTTGTAGGCTATGACCCATTTATGTCAGTTTCAAATGCATTAAAGCTTGACCCAGCTGTAAAGCTTATGAAAAACAATGAAGAGGTAATGACAGCTTGTGATTATCTTACAATACATGTACCGCTCACACCTGATACAAAGGATTTAGTTGACGCTGATATGATTGCAAAGATGAAAGACGGTGTAAGAATCCTTAATTACAGTCGTGATGGTCTTGTAAATTCAACAGCAGTTCTTGAGGGACTTAAGAGCGGTAAGGTTGCAAAGTATGTAACAGACTTTGGTACAGATGATATTCTTGGCGAAGAAAATGTAATCTGTATGCCACATCTCGGAGCATCAACTCCTGAGAGTGAGGATAATTGTGCAGTAATGGCTTGTGACCAGATTAAGGAATATCTTGAAAATGGTAACATTATTAATTCAGTAAATTATCCTGCAATTTCACTTCCAAGAAGTGCTGACACAAGATTTTGTGTAATGCATAAGAATGTACCAGAGCTTTTAAAGAAGGTTCTTTCAGAGATTAACGGCAATGTTGAGAATATGCTCAGCAAAAGTCGTGGTGACTATGCATATACAATTCTTGATGTAGCAGGAGCAGACAAGGCTGATGCAGATAAGATTTCAGCAGTTGACGGAGTTGTAAGAGTAAGAGTACTTTAATAACTTAAAGTATAAACAGCTATCTTTGTAAATCGTTCAAGGTTGGGCAAGGGTAGCTGTTTTAATAATAGGATAAAAAAAGAGGGGAAATATATGATAGATTTAAGAACAGCAGCACAGGGTGAAAGAATAATCTGGGAGGGAAAACCAGATAAAAAATGTTTTATATTAGAGTGCATATTTAATCCGTTGTTGTTATTTGCATTAGTATGGGGAGGTATAGACCTGACAATAGTGGTGCCTACTTTAGGAATAACAAAGCTAAATGGGAGTGCATTGATTAATATGTTTCCTATTCTGCTTTTTTTAGTTTTCCATATGATGCCTGTATGGATATATCTGGGTGGGGTAATATTTTCGTTCAAAAGGTACAAAAACACAAATTATCTGATTACAGATAGGAGAGTATATATTTCTTCCGGAATATTCTCATCTAAAATAGTAATAAAACAATATTCAGATATAGCACATATAACAATAAATCAAGGAATGATAGACCGTAAGCTGAATGTCGGAGATGTTATAATGGATTGTGAGCATAATTTTGCATATAATTATTCAGGCAGAAGCTCGCACAATCACAATAATCATATGTTTACAATAAGTGATGTAGCAGAATACGAATACCTGTTCAGGACTATACAAAATCTGGTAGATACAGCTAAAATGGGTACAAATAATAATAACAACGGCTATGGCAATAATGGCTATGGTTATGGAAACAACAATGGCTATGGTTACGGAAATAACAACAGCTATGATAATAATGATAAGTATGGCTACGGCAATGATGAAAACCGATATTAATAAAATTTAATACAGATTAATGCAAAATAAAAAATCCACACAATTTGAATTGCGTGGATTTTTTGCTGATTTGATAATTAAAGTATTATAAATTTATGTATCAGCTTTTTATTATAA
Organism: Ruminococcus sp.; assembly: GCA_024403825.1. Classification (GTDB taxonomy): domain Bacteria; phylum Bacillota; class Clostridia; order Oscillospirales; family Acutalibacteraceae; genus Ruminococcoides. The sequence continues at coordinate 7,701 of JAKSRB010000047.1, forward strand.
TGTATTCTTTGGTTTGAAAATTTTCTTCCAGTAGAACATAAGTAAAAATAATGTCATTGCAAATGCCATAATATCTGAAACAGGTCCTGCCCATAATGCTCCCTCTACTCCCATAAAAACAGGAAGTATCAGAGTTGCAGGCAACTGGAATATTATCTGCTTTGACAGGGATATTAGTGATGACTGCATTGGATAGCCTGTTGCCTGAAAGAATATTCCTGTTACTATTGGAAATGCAGAAAGTGGAATAAGTAAAAGATAATATCTCATACATTTTACGGCAAATTCATTATAAAGGTCGCTGTCTGAGCCGAATATTCCGATTACTGACATTGGTTTAAGCTGTGCAATAAGAAATGCTGCTATCATTACAAGTGTTCCGATTGATACAGTATATTTCAGGGTTTTCTTGACTCTGTCATACTGTCCGCTGCCATAGTTATAGCCGAAAATTGGCTGAGCACCTGTTGATAAGCCCAGTACCACCGACATTAATATGCTGAATACCTTCATAGTAATACCGAGTGTTGTAACCGGTATATCTGAGCCGTATTTGCTTACTGCACCATAGCTTGTAAGTACATTATTTCTGGTTGCCATTGCTACAACAAGGGCAAACTGAGTAATAAAGCTTGATACTCCAAGCTTTGTGATTTTAGGAAAAGCACTTAACCAACCGTCAAAAGCCTCTTTGTCCAGCTTTATTGTCTTAGTAAATTTTGAAACATATACAATGTTCATTACAGCATTTGCAAATTGTCCGAGTATGGTTGCAAGTGCCGCACCCTTTACACCCCATTTAAATACAAAAATAAATATTGGGTCGCAGATAAGATTTATTGCACAGCCTACAAGCAATCCAAACATATTGAACTTTGGATTTCCGTCCGCTCTGATTATGCTTGCAAATCCACAGCATACACATAAAAACGGTATGCCTATTGAGGTTATAAGTCCATAATCCTCAGCATAAGGTAAAATCTGGTCTGTTGCTCCGAATAATCGGCACATAAACGGCAGAAATGCAATATAAATCAGGGCTATTGTAATACCTGAGATTAATATTCCGATTATACCTGCTGACATTCCCTTTGCCGCCTGCTTTTGGTTGCCCTCGCCAAGCTTAAGGCTCATAAAGCTTGCCGCACCGTCACCAATCAGCAGGGCAAATGACATTGCAAATACTGTAAGCGGAAAAATTACGGTGGTTGCACCGTTTCCGAGATAGCCGACACCTCTGCCGATAAATACCTGGTCAACAATGTTATATAGTGAGTTTACTACCATTGAAATTATACCCGGCACTGCAAATTTTATCAATAATTTACCGATTTTTTCTGTACCAAGTATATTTTCTGTCCTTGTACTGTCTTTCATAAAATCTCCTATCTTTTATTTATGTTTTCAACCTTTTAATTATACTCTTTTTTTACAGAAAAAGTCAAGTTTATTGTTTATATTGCAAAATTTTCATAGGGTATTTTTGTTCACCTTTACCTGTGCTGATTTAAACTTACTTTTTAAAGTGACGAACAGGTGAAAATTTGTGTTTATAGGCTGATTTTTTAATTTAGTTACTACACAAATTTTTAGTTTTAGTGTATAATCTATAATGATTATTAATGCCTTTATATACCTTTAAAGGCATTAAGCTGTATTTTATGCAGTATTTTTTATTTTAAGGAGTGATAGTCAAATGGTCGAGGTTACACACCTTACTAAATGTTATGGCGATATTAAGGCTGTTGACGACATCAGTTTCACCGTTGAATCAGGAGAAATTTTAGGCTTTCTTGGTCCGAACGGTGCAGGTAAATCTACTACTATGAATATGATAACAGGTTATCTTTCTTCTACAAGCGGTACTGTTACCATTGACGGACACGAAATTCTTGAAGAACCGAAGCTTGCTAAGTCTAAAATCGGTTATCTTCCAGAAATTCCTCCGCTTTACATTGATATGACCGTTAGAAAGTATCTTGAATTTATGTTTGACCTCAAAAAAGTAAGACTGCCTAAGGATGAGCATATTAAAGAGGTTATGAAGCTTGTACGCATTGAACAGCAGTCAGAGCGTGTTATCAAGCATCTTTCAAAGGGTTATCGTCAGCGTGTTGGATTTGCTCAGGCTTTGCTGGGAAATCCGCCTGTAATTATTCTTGATGAGCCTACAGTTGGTCTTGACCCTAATCAGATTATTGAAATCCGTAATCTTATTAAAAGCCTTGGCAAGAAGCATACAGTAATTTTTTCTTCCCATGTGCTTTCAGAGGTTTCAGCAACCTGTGACAGAGTTATCGTTATTTCAAATGGTAAGATTATTGCTGACGCCAAGACCTCTGAGCTTTCTGTTGTAAGCTCAGGCAAGCAGAAGCTTTCACTTATTGTTGAGGGTACTCCTTCAACTGTTACTGATGCTATTAGCAAAATTCCTGCCGTTATCAAGGTTTCAAAGGGTCAGGATATGGGTGAAAATTCTGCTAAGTATATGGTTGAATATCAGACCGATACTGACATCAGGCGTGAAGTATTCTATGCTATGGCTCGCAATAATTGTGCAATTCTTGAAATGCAGTCAGGTAATGAAACACTTGAGGATGCTTTCCTTAGAATTACCAATGCTGACCAGACTAAAAATAAAAAGAAAGTCAGAGGTGTTAATTAATGGGTGCTATTCTTAAAAGAGAGCTTTCGGCTTATTTTAATTCAGCTATTGCCTATGTTGCAATGACGGTTATTTTTCTTGTGTCAGGCTTTCTCTTTGCTTTTAACTGCTTTCTGAGCAATAATGCAAGCCTTTCTGCCGTATTTGGTTACACTATCTATATTATAGTATTTATTATTCCTATCATTACAATGAAAAGCTTTGCTGAGGAAAGACGACAGAAGTCTGACCAGGCTTTGCTTACTGCTCCTGTCAGCCTTACTTCTATTGTTATGGGCAAATTTCTTGCAGCTTTCATTCTTTATGTTATCTGCTGTAGTATTTTCATTGTTTATGCAATAGTTATTTCTTTCTTTACCGCTCCTGACTGGTCTGTTACCTTGTGTACCTGGCTCGGACTTATCCTTTTTGGCGGTGCTTTGATTGCTGTTGACATTTTCTTTTCTGTGTTGACCGAAAGTACAATTATTGCCGCTATTCTTGGCATTGCTTTTGGTGGTTTGATTTCTTTCTCAAGTATGATAAATTATGCTGTTTCAAATGTCATCTCTATTGACTTTGTTACTCAGCTTTGTGAAAAGCTTAATTTTACAAGCTATTACAGCGATTTTACATATGGTATTCTTAATATTTCCGATGTATTGTTTTTTGTGAGCGTTGCAGGTTTGTTCATATTCTTTACTGTAAGAGTTCTCGAAAAAAGGCGTTGGAGCTAAGGAGGTAACTTGTAGATGAGCGAAGAAAATAAAAATATTACCGCTGTTGAGGCTGAGGAAAACAAGGCTATTGATGATGCGGTTGAAAATAAAACTAAAGCTAAGGCTGACAAGAAAAAATCTGGAAATAAAAAGGGTGGCTTAAAGGCTTTGCTAAGCTCAAGAAAAGCCAAATACGGTTCACTTTCTGTTGCAATAATTGCAGTTGTAATTGCTATTGTTGTTATTCTCAATATTATCAGTTCACTTCTTGTTGACCGTTTCCCTAATCTGAAAATTGATATGACCTCAAACAATGCATATTCTATTCAGGAGGATACTGAGGATTATATGGAGCATCTTTCCAAGGATGTTAATATTTATGTTCTTATGACTAAAGCTCAGTTTGAGGCTGGCGGTACATATACAATTCAGGCTCAGAATCTTATTGATAAGATGATTAATTCTGCTGACGGTAAGGTTAAGCTTGATTATATCGACCTTTCAACAAATCCAACATTTACTGCTAAATACAGTGATGTAGATTGGTCTGACTCTCAGGCGAGCAATATGTTCCTTGTTGAATGTGGAAAGAATTACAAGGTTCTCACACTTCAGGATTGTTTTGATTATGACCAGCAATCCTATTACTATTATGGTCAGCTTAATATTACAGGTACAAAAATTGAGCAGGCTTTAGTTACTGCAATTCTTAATGTTACTACTGATGATAAGGTTGTTATTGATTTGCTTACAGGCAGTCAGGAGCAGGATTATTCAGCTATTAAAACTCTCCTTGAAAACAATGCTTATCAGGTTAATGAAATTAACCTCACAACTCAGGAGCCTGATAGTGATGCTAAGGCTGTTATGCTATATGCTCCAAGCGTTGACCTTGACGAAACTGCTGTTGATAAGCTCAGCAACTGGCTTGATAATGGTGGAAACTACGGCAAAAATCTTATTTATGTTCCTGCGGCAGACAAAGCTGATACACCAAACCTTGATAATTTCCTCAGCGAGTGGGGTATGAAGGTTAATGATAACTATGTTTTTGAAACAAGCGGAGATTATCTCGTAAGCCAAAGCTCCCCTTATGTTTTCCTTGTTGATTATAATACTGAATATTATACAGATAATCTTAAAAATAAAAATATCCCTGTAGTTGTAATTGATTCTCGTGATATTGAAATTACTGATTCAGACAATGCCCATTCATTGCTCAATACCTCAAAGGATGCAGGCTTGTTCCCATTTGATGCAGATGAAAGCTGGAATTATAAGGACGCTATGACAGGTGATACAATCAGCGTAGCCGCTGAGGGTGTTAAGACCAATACAAATGATGAAACCTCAAAGGTAATCGTATTTGGTTCATATCCGATGTTCTCTTCTGATGTTATGAGCTACAACAGCTATAATAACTCAGCTTACCTTATGAATGTATTTAATACCATTGCTGATAAGGACGATACAGGAATTACTATTGAAAGCAAAGGTATGGAAAATAAAGAGCTTGGTGTAACAACCTCTTCTGCAATTATAACTGCATTTGTTGTGTTTGTAGCAGTTATTCCTTTGATTGTAGTTATAATCGGTGTTGTAATGTGGATTCGCAGGAGGAACAAATAAATGAAGGCAAATAAAAAAATACTGATAATTGTACTTATTGCCGCTTTGTTGCTTGTGGGAATACTTGTAGCATTGATACTTCTTCCAAAGGGCGGAGATGATAGCAAAGATAATGCCATTGATGAGGGTGTTGATATGCGTACCTCCATTGATGAAAGCGGTTTGCATCAGGCTATTATTAACACAAAGGAAAATGGTGAGATTGAAAACAACAGCTATGGCACTCTTGTAAAATATAATACAGCTGATGTTGTAAAGCTCCATGTTGAAAATAAATCAGGTTCTTTTGATGTTACCTCATATACCCCTGTAGATGAAGACGGAAAGTCTGAGGCGACAGTTTATACACTTGAAGGCTATGAAGATTTTGACTTGCAGGCTGGTATTGCTGATTCTATTGCAAATGATGCCGCAGACCTTGAATTTACAAAGGTCATCAGCCTTGACGGTAAAAATTCCTCCGATTATGGATTTGACAGCCCTACAGCCACAGTTGATATTACATACTCAGATGATACAACAGCAAAGCTGATTGTAGGCGATACAGCCCCACAGAATATGGGAGTTTATGTAAAATTCGGTACTCTTGATACAATTTATTTTGTAGCAGTTGATTCTGTTGATTCATTCAGCTATGGTGTTAATGACTTAATCAGCCTTACTATAAATGACAGCCCAACTGATTCAAATGACAATAATCCGATTTCTGTTGAGCTTGGCGGAAGACATCTTTCTGAAAAGGTAGTTTTTGAAGCAAACCTTGATGCAGAAATTTCATCAAGCTACAAAATTACAGCACCTCAGGCAAGATATGCAGGTGAAAAAGCAACAAGCAATATTGTTGGTGGTATTCGTGGATTGTATGCTGACAGCGTTGTTATGGTAAATCCGTCTGATTCTCAGCTTAAGGAGCTTGGACTTGATGAACCATATGCCGAGATAAAGGCAGATTATCCTGATACAACAGTTGAGCTTATTGCCTCAGAGCCAGACGGAGATAATTATGTAAATCTTATGGTAAAGGGTGGCAAGGTAGTTTACAGAATAGCCTCAGACAAGGTTGCGTGGTCAACTGTAAAATATGAGGAATTGCTTAATGAATATGTTTTGTATCCTAATATGACTTCACTTTCAAATGTAATAGTCAAGGACGGAAGCAATACCTATGATTATGAGCTTAGCTCGGTAGAAACAACCACAACAGATGATGAAGGAAACGAAACAACTTCTGTTGTAACAACTGTATTGCTTGATAAAGCAGATATTGAAACAGGATATTTTTCAACATTTTATCAGAACATTACAATGACAACCCTTGCAGACTATGAAACAGAGGAAGTAACAGGCGACCTTGCATTCAGAGTTACATATCAGTACAATACCCTGAGAGAAAGCGACACAGTAAGCTTTTATCAGAGTGATTCCGGAAGATATGTTGCAGTACTTAACGGAACTGTAGTTGGTCATGTTTACAAGTCCGGAATAAACAAAATCATAAATCAGACAGCAACCCTTGCTAAAAATGAGCAGGTTGAATCAAACTTTTAAAGTCTGATTATTGCAGATAAGTTAAAAAGCAGTATAGCATATTCATCTGATATGTTGTACTGCTTTTTGCATTATTTGGAATATATTGTGGTTTGAGCCGATTTGTTATTTCTCAAAACCTACAGTTTTTTATTTAACAACATAAGATACCGCTTGCATTAAGAAAAAAACTAATATATAATATAATTAAGGAGAGATGTTGTTATGGCACGAAGTGTAATATCCGCCAAACTTGATGTAGTATTTAAAACCTTATTTGTAAAACATCCTGATTTATTAAAATCATTTATTGCTGATATACTTGATTTGAATATTAATGATATTGAAAGTATTGAAATAACAAATCCAGAATTACCACCTGAAACAGTTGATGGCAAATTCAGCCGTTTGGATCTCAATTTGAAAATAAATGACAAGCTGGTAAATGTTGAAATACAGATTAATAATCAGGAAGATTATAATGACAGAGTATTGTTTTATTGGGCAAAGCTGTTCACATCTGATTTAAAAAGTGGTGATGAATATGGTCAGCTTCAACAGGCAATATCAATAAATATTGTAAACTTCAATATGTTTGACAGTAAGGATTATCATAACGAGGTAGTGCCTATTATTAGAGGTACAGAAAAAATCTTTTCAGATAAAATGAGCATACATTTTTTTGAATTACCAAAGGTAAGTAAAAGCCTAAATACAAGTAATCGAAAAGAGTTATGGATGCAGTTTATCAAAGCAGACAGCGAGGAGGAATTCCAGATGTTGAAGGATA
>JAKSRB010000048.1 GCA_024403825.1 Ruminococcus sp.
TCTTGACATAATAGAATATAAATGCTATAATGTACACTAAGTTAATACTGAATTTGCGGTTCTGGTTAATATTATTAGTCAGGTAAAGGGAATACGGTGTGAATCCGTAGCAACCGTCATTACTGTATTTGACAACTGTTTTTGTCATAAGTCAGGCTACTCCCGCATTTTCAAGGATAATACTTTCTTGGACGAAGAAGAAAGCACCTGAATTAAAACCTGTAAGAATTAATATTCCTGCGGGTTATGTTTGTTGTGCTTTCCATTGGAGAGCATTTTTTGTTGCTCAATCAGTAAGGTCTGAGATGATTTTATTTTTAGGAGGTTTCATAAAATGAATTTTATGAAAAAATTCACTTCAGTTTTGCTTATTGTTTCAATGCTTACAGCAATCTTTTCAATCAGCATTACTGTTGATGCGGCAGAAAGCAACAAAAATCAGGTTTATGTAATCATAAAAAATGATACATATTCTAAGGAAGACGGAGCAGTATGGGACGGAACTCTTGTTGAAGAGTGGGTTGATATTGATGAAAATTCCACTTTGATGAGTGCCATAGTAACTGCACTTGAAAATAACGGTTATTCACAGACAGGTGCTGAAAATAATTATATTTCAGAAATTGAGGGTCTGAGTGAATTTGACGGTGGTTTTATGAGTGGCTGGATGGGCACATTAAATGACTGGTTTACTAATCAGGGATTTGGTGCTTATACTGTAGCAGACGGAACACTTGAAGCAGGTGATGAAATCTGTGTAATGTACACTTGTGAGTATGGTGGAGATATTGGCGGTTCATGGTACAATAACTACACTACACTTGATGAAATTAAATTCAGTCAGGGAACATTATCAGAAGATTTTTCTTCTGAAATTACTGATTACATTCTTACTGTTCCATATGATACAGAAAATCTTGTTGTTACACCAACTGCAACAAATAAAAATTTCCAGGTACGCACATATCTTAATGAATTTACTCCGGATGTTGATGGTTCAGAGTACAAAAGAACAGCTTCAATCCCTGTTTCAGATGGTGATATAATCTATGTTGGCGTTGGCGATTCAAACTGGCCTTCAATGAATTATGCTGATGAGGGAACCGTTTACAGCTTTGAGGTGAAATTTGAATCTGCTCCTGTTCCTGAAGCACTTGGAAAAGTAAGAGTTACAATCAGCAATGATGTATTTCCAGCAGAAGACGGAGCAGTATGGGACGGAACACTTGTTGATGAATGGGTTGATATTTATGCTGATTCGAGTATGATTTCAGCTATTGTATCAGCACTTAATAATCATAATTACAGCCAGACAGGTGCTGAATATAATTACATTACAGAGATTAACGGATTGTCAGCAGGCGATGCAAGCTATATGAGTGGCTGGATGGGTACATTAAATGACTGGTTTACTAATGAGGGATTTGCTGCTTATACTGTATCAAACGGAACACTTGAAGACGGTGACGAAATTGCTTTAATGTACACAGATGCATGGGGCATGGATATAGGCTCAGACTGGAGTGACTCAACAACTGCACTTGCATATGCTGATTTTAGTGCAGGCACACTTGATAAGGAGTTTGACCCTGATATAACTGAATACACACTTACCGTACCATATGATACAAAAAGCCTTTCAGTAGTTCCAACAGCTTTCAATAAGAATTTCCAGACAAGAACCTATCTGAATGAATATACACCTACTGTTAATGGTTCTGAGTATAAGAGAAATGAGCTTATAGCTGTAAATGACGGTGATGTAATTTATGTTGGTGTTGGCGATTCAAATTGGTCTTCAATGAATTATTCGGCAGGTGGTACTGTATATAAATTTACAATCCGCATTTCACAGCCACCTGTAATTGGTGATGTTGATTTTGACGGTGATATTAATATTAAGGATGCTACTCTTATTCAGAAATATATTGTTAATCTTAGTGAATTAAGCGAAGAACAGTATTTTGTTGCTGACTTTAACAAGGACGGAAGTGTTGATGTTAATGATGCAACTGATATTCAAAAGTATTTGGTAGGCATCTACGAAGAGTAATATGTGTTTTTTAGTGTAGTCTGAAATATATTCATTAAAAAGATAGGGTGAAAAAAGTTTTGAAAATTCAAAAAAAAATAACAGCAATATTTACAGCCATATGTTTGATGAGTTGTTTTGTATTTTCTGTAAATGCATCAAGTGAAAATGAATTTCTTTTAAAAATTGATGAAGTAACAGGATACTATGAAACCTTACCAACACCTGTAGTAAGTTCTATTGGTGGCGAATGGCTGATAATAGGACAGGCGAGAAATGGGAGTTTACAAGACGCAGTTCTTGAAGGATATTATGAAAATGCCTGTAATTATGTAAAAACTAAAGGTTCGTCAAAGCTACATAACAGAAAGTCAACAGACAATTCACGAATGATTGTTGCATTATCCTCTATCGGTAAAGATGTTACAAATGTTTCAGGCTACAATCTGCTTGAACCGCTTGCAGATTTTGATTATATAAAATATCAGGGAATAAATGGTCCTGTCTGGGCATTAATTGCATTAGATACAAAGGGTTATGAAATTCCGATTGATGAAAATGTGACTGTACAGACAACAAGGGATAATCTGATACAATATATTTTGAATGAACAGCTTGATGATGGTGGCTGGGATTTATCTGCCAAAAAAGCAGATCCTGACATAACCGCAATGGCAGTACAGGCACTTGCTCCATATTATAGCAAAATTGAAGATGTTAAAAATGCTGTAAATAAGGCACTTGTATGTATTTCAGATATGCAGGCTGATAATGGTGGATTTTCTTCATGGGGAACAGTAAACTCAGAAAGCTGTGCTCAGGTAATAGTTGCACTTACGGCTCTTGGAATTAATCCTGCAACTGATTCAAGATTTATTAAAAATAATAATTCTGTATTAGATGCAATTCTAAATTTTTCAGTAGGAAATGGTTTTTCTCACACATTAAACAGTGAATATAATCAAATGGCAACTGAGCAAGCTTATTATGCACTTGTAGCCTATAAAAGATTGATAAACGGACAAACCTCACTTTATGATATGTCTGAAAAGGTTAAGAAATTACCAGACCTTAATTATGACGGTGTATTTGATATTTCTGATGTAACATTATTACAGCAATACCTTGTAGAAATGGTGAAGTTTGATAATACGCAGATTTTATTAGCAGACTTTAATAATGACAATGTTGTAAATGTACTTGATGTAACATTAATGCAGCAATATCTTGTGGGACTTTATAATTATGAATGGTGTTAAGGCTTTTTTATTTAAAAATAAATATACATTTTGCGGAATAGCAGTAGCAATAGTTGTATTGATAGTGGCATATTGCTCGGGTGGAAGCTTAAGTGAAAATAACAATGCTGCAACTTCTGACAGTATAGTTTCCACTACGGTAGATTCAAATGTAACTGTAACTGCAAATGTAAATGAAACAGCAAAACACACTAAGAATAATACTAAATCTAATTTAAGTCAGAAAATTAAAGCAAAGGAACGCCCTACAGTTGCGGTAACTGCAAATGATTCCACAAAAAATAATGGTGAACAGGGCGTTGTTGGAAATGTCAGCAATATTACCAATTCAATAGATACTAACCATACTTCATCAAATTCAGATAATAAGGATAGTACACAAAGTGAGGATACAACTTCTCCGAAGCAGAGTACTGAAAAGGATAAATATCTTACTGACCCTATTCCTGAAGGAAAGCCTAAGCCTGTTGAGCCACAGGAACAGGTAATTTCTGATGATGTGTTGACCTGTACATTTTCTATTTCCTGTGCAACAATTCTGAATAATATGGACGATTTAGATCCTGATAAGGTTGAGCTTGTACCTGATGACGGCTGGATTTTTAAGCCTGCTGAGGTACAGTTTAATGAGGGCGAATCTGTTTATGAAATATTACAGCGAGTATGTATGGATAATAAAATCAAAATGGAATATTCATGGACACCAATATATAATTCGGTTTATATTGAGGGAATACATGATCTTTATGAATTTGATTGTGGAAGCTTATCAGGGTGGATGTATAGTGTAAATGACTGGTTTCCTAATTATGGTTGCTCAAGATATGAAGTTCAAAACAACGATGTAATTTGTTGGAAATATACATGTAATCTTGGAAATGATATTGGCGGAAATTATGCAGTAGGAGGTTAAGAAAATGAAAGATACTTTTTCACAAATGCATCCTGTTGTAAATATTACATATTTTGCATTTGTTATTTCATTTTCAATGTTTCTGATGAATCCTGTCTGTCTTATAGCTGGTTTTTTATGTGCATTTTTCTATGGATTATATCTGAGCGGTTCAAAAACTGTTAAATTAACTTTGATGTATATTATGCCAATGCTTATAATGGTTTCTGTTGTCAATCCTGTTTTTAATCACGCAGGAATGACAATTTTAACCTATTTTCCTTGGGGCAATCCGCTTACTTTGGAATCAATTTTATACGGAATAGCTGCCGCAGTACTGCTTTCTATAGTAGTGCTGTGGTTTTCGTGTTTCAATAAGGTTATGACAACTGATAAGTTTGTTTATCTTTTTGGCAGAATTTTACCGTCATTAAGTTTGTTGCTTTCAATGACATTGAGATTTGTACCAAGATTTCTTTCGCAATTTAATCTTGTAAGAAAATCTCAAAGGTGTATTGGTCATGATATTTCAGACGGTTCAATTTTCAGAAGATTAAAAAATGCAGTAAAAATAGTATCTATAATGATTTCATGGGCATTGGAAAATGCTATTGAAACCGCCGATTCAATGAAAAGCAGGGGATATGGATTAAAGGGCAGAACGGCATACTCTGTTTTTAAATTTGAAAAACGAGATGGATTTGTACTTACAGCAATATTTTTATGTGGAATGACAGTGCTATATTTTATTATAAATCAAAGTATAAAATTCAGATATTTCCCTTCTGTTAAGGGAGATATTTTAAGCATTAATTCTTTAATTTGTTATGCTTTTTATATAATTCTTATGCTATTGCCGTTATTTATAAATATTTGGGAGGATATGAAGTGGAAATATTTGAAATCAAAAATCTAAGCTTTCGTTATCCTGAAACTGGCGTTGATGTTCTTGAAAATATTAATTTCTCTATAAAAAAAGGTGAGTTTATAACCTTGTGCGGACCGTCAGGCTGTGGAAAAAGTACCTTGCTTAGAAATCTAAAACCTGCTCTTGCACCTAATGGGATTAAAACTGGGGAGATTTTATTCTGCGGTCAAGATTTGCACAAACTTTCTATAAGGGAGCAAAGCAGTAAAATCGGATATGTTCTGCAATCTCCAGATAATCAGATAGTTACCGATAAAGTGTGGCATGAGCTTGCATTTGGTCTTGAAAGTCTTGGATATGATAATCAGACAATCAGAAAGCGAGTTGCGGAAACTGCAAGCTTTTTTGGAATACAAAATTGGTTTGATAAGAGCGTTACGGAATTATCAGGTGGACAAAAACAGATATTAAATCTTGCCTCAATAATGGCAATGCAGCCAGAAGTATTGATACTTGATGAACCTACAAGCCAGCTTGATCCAATAGCGGCAGCGGATTTTCTTGCAAATATCTCAAAAATTAATCGTGAGCTTGGTACAACAATAATAATTACAGAGCATAGACTTGATGAAATTCTGCCTATAAGTTCAAAGGTTCTTGTTATTGAGAGTGGTAAAATAATTGCTTATGAAACTCCGAAAAATATAGGAAAAAAGTTAAAAGCACAGAACAGTAAAACTTTTCTGTCGCTCCCTTCGTATATGAGAATATGGGAGTCTGTTGGCGTTGACGATAAATCTGATTGTCCGATTACGGTTTCACAAGGCAGAGAGTGGCTTGAAATCTATGCAGACCATAACAAATTAATAGACCTATATCCTGAAAAAATTCCTGATAAATCAGAACAAATTGCAGTTTCATTAAAAAATATATATTTCAGATATGAAAAAGATTCAGATGATGTAATAAAGGGACTATCTTTAGATGTGAGTAAAGGTGAGTTTGTTGCAATTTTAGGTGGAAACGGAACAGGAAAAAGCACCACACTTTCAATTATAAGCGGAATAAACATACCTTACAGGGGCGAAGTTAAATTATTAAATGATACCAGCTCAAAAAATGATATATTAGTTGCACAGCTACCGCAAAATCCACAGACATTATTTGTCAAAAAAACTGTACTTGAAGATTTATTTGAGATATTTGACGGAAGAAAAATAACTAAGGAAGATAAAGAAAAACGATTTAAAGAAGTTATTTCGCTTTGCAAACTGCAATCATTTCTACAGCGACACCCTTATGATTTGTCAGGCGGTGAACAGCAGAGGGTTGCTCTTGCAAAAATGTTGCTTTTGCGACCACAGATATTATTGCTTGACGAGCCGACAAAGGGTGTAGATGCAGAATTTAAAATCATATTTGCTAAAATTGTAAGAACTCTTACTAAATCAGGAGTTACAGTAATTATGGTAAGTCATGATATAGAATTTTGTGCAAAGTATGCTCACCGATGTATGATGTTTTTTAATGGTGATATAGTTTCAGAGGGGACACCACGAAAATTTTTTGCATCAAACAGCTTTTATGTTACAACCGCAAACAGAATGTCACGCTCAGTTATTAATAATGCGGTTACTGCTGATGATGTAATATATTGTTGTACTGGAAAACTTGAAAATAGTCTTGATGATGACAATATAAATTTGAAACTATATGATTCAGAGTTTGATTTTAAAATTAAAAGCAATAAAGTAAGTAGAAACGAAAAGCTACCATTATGGAAAAAAATCTTGGGATTTTTTTCTGCCTTATTGTTAGTATTCGGTTTAGTAATAAATCTTGATTACATAAAAGAATTAAATTCAAAAAATTTTCCATTATGGATAAATATTCTATTGATTGGAGTACCTATTGTACTTTTAATGATTTCATTTGGTTCTAAATCTAAATGCTCTGTAGATGAAATTCGTACAGATAATAATAACAGAAAACTATCCAAAAGAACCCTTGTTGCAACAGTTTTAATTTTGCTTGCAATTCCTTTCACAATATTTATTGGTGCAACATATTTGCAGGATAAGAAATATCTGTTTATATCTTTGCTTGTACTATTTGAATGTATGATACCATTTTTTCTGATTTTTGAAGGCAGAAAACCGCAGGCAAGAGAACTAATCATCATTGCTGTACTATGTGCAATAGCAGTTGCCGGCAGAACTGCATTTTTTATGCTTCCGCAATTTAAACCGCTTATTGCTTTAGTTATAATTTCAGGCATAGCCTTTGGAGCTGAGTCAGGTTTTATGGTTGGTGCTGTCAGTATGCTTGTTTCAAATATAATGTTTCAGCAGGGACCTTGGACTCCTTGGCAGATGTTCTCAGCAGGTATAATAGGATTTATTGCAGGTGTTCTCTTCAAAAAAGGTCTTTTAAGCCGTAATCGTGGAGCATTGTGTGTGTTCGGATTTTTTGTTACATTAATGATTTATGGTGGCATTATGAATTTTGAATCTGCTGTAATGGCTCATTCCGTAATGAATTTAAAAACTGTGCTTTCTTTCTATGTAACAGGTTTGCCTATGGATATAGTACATAGTCTTGCTACCTTTGTATTTTTATTTTTTGGTGCTGAACCAATGCTTGAAAAGCTCGACAGAATTAAAGTTAAATATGGATTAATTAAAGCTTAAAAATATGTATGGCTAAAATATGTTTTACTGTTTTTTGTGCAATATTGTCTTTGTGTTATGGGATTGTGTGTAAACTGTTTGAAGTTTTCTGCAATCCCACGATTTTTTCATTCTGTTTCAACTTGTAATTTGCAAATCTAACCCAAAAAATAAAATATTTGTATGTAACTATTGAAATTTAAACGATTTTTTTATATAATAAAATAGATAATAAACATATTGTATTTTTCGGTAGCAGAGTTATTGTTATCGGGTAAGGAGCAAAAATATGAAAAAGGTTGCTATCATAATGGGATCAGACAGTGATTTTCCTGTAGTTTCCAAGGCTGTAAAAAAGCTTAAAGAATTTGGTGTAGAGTATGAGGTGCATGTAATGAGTGCACACAGAACTCCTGATGCTGCCATTGAGTTTTCTGCTAACGCAAAGAAAAACGGATTTGGTGTAATAATTGCCGCTGCTGGTATGGCGGCTCATCTTGCAGGTGTTCTTGCAGCAAAGACAACACTTCCTGTAATTGGTATTCCATGCAAATCTGCTCAGCTTGACGGTATGGATGCACTTCTTGCTACTGTTATGATGCCAACAGGAATCCCTGTAGCAACTGTTGCTGTTGATGGTGCGGCAAATGCTGCTATCCTTGCAGTTGAGATGCTTGCACTTTCAGATGATACACTTGCTCAGAAGCTTGAAGATATGAAAGCAGATATGGAAAAAGGTGTTGCTGAAAAGGATGAGGCAATGCAAATTAAGGTGGCAGAGCTTTGATAGAAAAATATATTGATATAGATAAACGACTTGATAAAATTAATGACGAGTGCGGAGTATTTGGTATTTATCGAAACGATGATGATATTAATAGCGTTTTAATTGCTCAGGATGCATTATTCGGACTTCAGCACAGAGGTCAGATAAGTGCCGGAATTACCGTAAATGATAATGGCGAATTTATTACTGTTAAAGAGCTTGGAATGGTTTCCGAGGTGTTTAATCAGCAGTCAATTTCAAGGCTTAGAAATGGTACAATAGCTGTAGGACATGTTCGTTATACTTCAAGAGAAAGTCTTGACAGAGCATCAAATCAGCCTCTTGTTTTAAGATATAAAGAGGGTTCTCTTGCTATTTCAATAAATGGTTCTATAACTAATTTTTCTGATATTCGCAGAGAGCTTGAATCAGGTGGTGCAATATTCCAGTCTAATTCAAATGCTGAGTTAATGGCATATGTTATGGCTTCAGAAAGATGTTATACAGACAATCTTGAAGATGCGGTACTGCGTTCAATGGAAAAGCTTAAAGGTGCTTATTCTACTGTAATTTGTGCTCCTACAAGACTTATTGGTTTAAGAGATATGTACGGATTCCGTCCTCTTTGCATTGGAAAAATCAAAAACAGCTATATAATTACCTCAGAAAGCTGTGTTATTGACAGCATTGGCGGAGAGTTTATTCGTGATGTTGAGCCTGGCGAAATGGTAGTTATTGACAGTGAAGGATTACACAGCTATAAATCCAGAATTAAAGCTGATAAAACTTCTTTTTGCCTGTTTGAATATGTGTATGTCGCTCGTCCTGATAGTATATTGAATGGTGTAAGTGTACATAACGCAAGATTTATGGCAGGAGAGTTGCTTTATAATGAATATCCGATTGAGGCAGATTTGGTTTGTGGTGTTCCTGACTCAGGAATAATAGCCGCTGAGGGATATTCCAAAGCATCAGGTATTCCATATGGAATGGGATTTGTGAAAAATAAATACATAGGTCGTACCGTAGGAACAGGTAAAAATAAAAAGCAACGACTGTTAAAAACACGATTAACTGCATTGAAATCTAACATAAACGGAAAAAGAGTTATCGTAATTGATGATTCTATAGTTCGTGGTGAAACCTCAAAGCATATTGTTAATTTACTTCGTGAGGCAGGTGCCAAGGAAGTACATATGCTTATCTGTTCACCGCCATTCAAATATCCTTGTTATTTTGGAATTGATATGCACGATAAGGATAATTTCATTGCAAATAAAATGTCTGTTGAAGAGTTTAAAGAGTATATCGGAGCAAATACACTCGGTTATATAAGTATAAACGGACTTAAAAAGTCAGCAGAAAAGGCAAATATTGATTTGTGTGATGGTTGTTTCAGTGGAATTTATAATGCTGAAATTCCAAGAACTATCTTTGTTGATAAATATGCAATGAAAATTAAAAAATAATATAGATTTTATTTTAAATATATAAACTCAAAATAAATTAACGGAGTGATAATGATGAATAACAGCTTTTCAGAAAGCTATAAAGCAGCGGGTGTTGATGTTACTGCTGGTTACAAATCAGTTGAACTTATGAAAAAACATGTTGCTCGTACAAAAATTGATGGTGTAGTATCAGGAATAGGCGGTTTTGGTGGTCTGTTTAAGCCTGATTTTGCAGGAATGGAAGAACCAATTCTTGTAAGTGGTACTGACGGTGTCGGTACAAAAATCAAGCTTGCATTTATTCTTGATAAGCACGATACAATAGGTATTGATGCGGTTGCAATGTGTGTAAATGATGTAATCTGCTGTGGTGCAAAGCCATTGTTTTTCCTTGATTATATTGCAATCGGTAAGAACTATCCTGAAAAGGTTGCAGAAATTGTATCAGGTATTGCTGAGGGCTGTGTTCAGTCAGGTTGTGCCTTAGTTGGCGGTGAAACTGCTGAGCATCCTGGTCTTATGCCGATTGATGATTATGATGTTGCAGGCTTCTGTGTTGGTATTGCTGATAAGCCTAAAATGATTGACGGTTCAAAGCTCAAAGCAGGTGATGTACTTATCGGCCTGCGTTCAACAGGTGTTCATTCAAACGGCTTCTCACTTGTAAGAAAAATTTTTGATATAAACGAAGAAACAATAAATAATACTTATCCTGAGCTTGATAAGACACTTGGAGAAACCTTGCTCACTCCAACTAAAATTTATGTTAAACCACTTCTGGCACTTATGGATGAAGTTGATGTTAAGGCAGTTTCACATATTACAGGTGGTGGCTTCTATGAAAACATTCCTCGTATGCTCAAAGACGGACTTACCGCAAAGATTAAAAAGGACGATGTACCAGTACTTCCAATCTTTAAGCTTATGCAGAGAGTAGGAAATATTCCTGAACACGATATGTATAATACATTCAATATGGGTGTTGGTATGATAACTGCTGTTGCAAAAGAAGATGTTGACAAGGCACTTGAAGTTTTAAAGGCAAATGGTGAAGATGCAGTTGTACTTGGTGAGATTATCGAGGGCAATGACGGAGTTGTATTTGAATAATGAAAAATATCGTAGTTTTAGTTTCAGGCGGTGGAACAAATTTACAGGCACTTATTGATGCACAAAACAGGGGAGAAATCAAAAATGGAAAAATTTCCTGTGTAATTTCCTCAAAGCCTGATGCATACGCACTTGAAAGAGCGAAGAATAATAACATTGAAACCGAAATAATCAGACGAAAAGATTATGCGGAATTTGATGATTATGATACAGCACTTACTGAGCTTTTACAAAGTAAAAATGCTGATGTGGTTGTACTTGCAGGATTTATGACAATTCTGGGTTCAAAGGTTATAAGAGCCTTTGAAAACAGAATTATCAATATTCATCCGTCATTGATACCGTCATTTTGTGGTGAGGGATATTACGGATTAAGGGTGCATGAAGAAGCATTGAAAAAGGGTGTAAAGGTTACAGGTGCAACAGCACATTTTGTAAATGAAATTTGTGATGGCGGTCCAATAATAATTCAAAAGGCTGTCGAAATTCAGAATGGTGATACACCTGAAATTTTACAGAAAAGAGTAATGCAGGAGGCAGAGTGGAAAATACTGCCAAAAGCAGTATCATTATTCTGTGAAGAAAAAATTTCAGTAAAAGATAATAAAACAGAAATTCTTGATTAACGGAGGTAAATATGACACCAATTTCACTTGAAAAGGAAATTTCTGCAACAACCTATCCTGGCAGAGGTATAGTAATAGGCAGAAGTGCAGACGGCACAAAAGCAGTAATTGCATACTTCATTATGGGCAGAAGTGAAAACAGCAGAAACAGAGTATTTGTTGAAACTGAGGACGGAATAAAAACTCAGGCATTTGACCCATCAAAGCTTGTTGATCCGTCACTTATCATATATGCACCTGTTCGTAAGCTTGGTAATATTACTATTGTTACAAACGGTGACCAGACAGATACAGTATATGACCTTATGAGCGAGGGTAAAACATTTGAGGAATCACTCCGTACAAGAGAATTTGAACCTGACGGACCAAACTATACACCAAGAATTTCCGGTATTGTAGAAGTAACTGACGGTGCAATGAATTTTGCAATGTCAATTCTAAAAAGTGCAGACGGCAATCCTGAGTGTTGTGAAAGATATACCTTTGCATATGATAAGCCACTTGCAGGTGTAGGTCGTTTTATTCATACCTATATGAATGACGGTAATCCATTGCCAAGCTTTGAGGGCGAACCAACCTTAGTTGAAATTGGTAATGATACTCTTGATGCTTTTGCTGAAAAAGTTTGGAATAGTCTTAACTCAGATAATAAGGTTTCACTTTATGTAAGCTATATTGATATTGCTACAGGTAAAGCTGAATCAAAGATAATAAACAAAAATAACTAAATTCAAATTCAGAAAGGAATAATTCCTATGAACGAACTTGCTTTAAAATATGGCTGCAATCCTAATCAGAAACCGTCAAGAATTTATATGCAGGACGGTTCAGAGCTTCCTGTTGAGGTTCTTAACGGTAAGCCTGGTTACATTAATTTTCTTGATGCATTCAATTCATGGCAGCTTGTAAGAGAGCTTAAAGCAGCTACAGGACTTCCTGCTGCTGCATCATTTAAGCATGTAAGCCCTGCGGGTGCCGCTGTGGCAACAGAGCTTTCTGATACTCTTAAAAAGATTTATTTTGTTGATGATTTGGAGCTTTCTCCAATAGCATCTGCATACGCAATGGCTCGTGGAGCTGACAGAATGTCATCATATGGCGACTGGGTAGCTTTATCAGATACCTGTGATATTCAGACAGCACTTCTGCTTCAAAGAGAAGTATCAGACGGTATTATTGCACCTGATTATACTCCTGAGGCTCTTGAGGTACTTAAAACAAAACGCAGAGGAACATATAATGTAGTTAAAATTAATCCTGATTATGTTCCTGCACCTATTGAACACAAGGATGTATTCGGTATTACATTTGAGCAGGGCAGAAATGAGCTTAAGATTGATGAAGCAATGCTTATGCAGAACATTGTAACAGACAATAAAGAGCTTACAGAAGAGGCAAAGCGTGACTTATTAATTGCCTTGATTACACTTAAATATACACAGTCAAATTCTGTATGCTATGCAAAGGGTGGACAGGCTATCGGTGTTGGTGCTGGTCAGCAGTCAAGAATCCATTGCACAAGACTTGCAGGTAACAAAGCAGATATTTGGTTCTTAAGACAGCATCCAAAGGTAATGAACTTACCGTTTGTTGATAATATAAGAAGACCTGACAGAGATAACACTATTGATGTATATATTTCTGATGATTATGAGGATGTACTTGCAGACGGTGTATGGGAGCAGTTCTTTAAAACAAAGCCTGAACCACTTACCAAGGAAGAGAAAAAAGAGTGGCTATCAAGGTTTGATGGTGTATCACTTGGTTCAGATGCATTTTTCCCATTTGGAGATAACATAGAGAGAGCAAAGCGTTCAGGTGTTAAGTATGTTGCACAGCCTGGTGGTTCAATTCGTGATGACAATGTAATTGATACCTGCAATAAGTATGGAATGACAATGTGCTTTACAGGAATCAGATTATTCCACCACTAATAAGGTAGGTTAAAGATTAATGAAAATTTTAATGATTGGCTCAGGCGGAAGAGAACACGCTCTGATAAAAAAGCTTATAGAAAGTCCTAAATGCACAAAAATATATTGTGCTCCAGGCAACGGCGGTATATCCAGAGATGCTGAAATTGTAAATATCGGTGCAATGGATAAAGAAAATATGGTAAAATTTGCAAAGGACAATGAAATTGATTTAGTTTTTGTTGCTCCTGATGACCCACTTGCTGATGGTATGGTAGATGCTATGCAGGAGGCAGGTCTGAGAGCATTCGGACCAAATGCAAATGCAGCTATAATTGAGGCATCAAAAGTATTTTCTAAAAATCTAATGAAGAAATATAATATTCCTACAGCAAAATATGAGGTATTTGACAATGCTGAAAAGGCTGTAGAATATGTAAAGGCTGAAAATACTGCACCAATAGTAGTTAAGGCTGACGGACTTGCACTTGGTAAGGGTGTAATAATTGCCCAGACAGTTAATGAAGCTGTTGAGGCAATAAAGGAAATAATGGAAGATAAGAAATTTGGAGCTTCAGGAAACAATATTGTAATTGAAGAATTTCTTACCGGTCCGGAGGTATCTGTACTTGCATTTACTGACGGTAAAACAGTAAAGCCTATGGTAAGCTCAAAAGACCATAAGAGAGCTTATGATAATGATGAAGGACTTAACACAGGCGGAATGGGAACAATCAGTCCAAATCCATATTATACAGAGGAAATCGCTGATATTTGTATGGAAACAATTTTCAAGCCAACAATTTCAGCTATGAATGCAGAAGGCAGACCATTTAAGGGATGTTTGTATTTTGGACTTATGATTACACCAAACGGACCAAAGGTAATAGAGTATAATGCTCGTTTTGGTGACCCTGAGGCACAGGTTGTATTGCCGAGATTAAAAACAGACCTTGTTGATATTTGTGAGGCTGTTATAGATGAAAAGCTTTCCGACCTTGAAATTGAATGGGATAATGGTGCAGCGGCTTGTGTAGTAATGGCGAGTGGCGGTTATCCTGTCGCATATAAAAAAGGTATTGAAATGTTTGGTATGAATGAAGATGGTGGAGTAGAGGGTGCAACTGTATATCATGCAGGTACCAAATACGAAAACGGTAAATTCTATACCAATGGTGGCAGAGTATTGGGAGTAACTGCAACAGCGGATACACTTGATGAAGCACTTGAAAAGGCATATTCAGCAGTTGAAAAGATTTCATTTGAAGGTGTTCACTATCGTCACGATATTGGAAAAACCAAGTAATTTATATAATTATTGCATTAATAACATAATAAATTAAAGTAGTCAAGGCAAGCAATGGTTAATTTCC
>JAKSRB010000049.1 GCA_024403825.1 Ruminococcus sp.
CTCCTTAAATTTAACTTTTCGGCTTACCATACCGATTTGATTTTTACTTGTCAGGTTGTTTGTCTTTTGTTCCCTTGACTGTGACTATAGTATATCAAACCTACTATGACAAAACTTGGACAAAATTTAAGGAGTTTTTAAGTTTTTGAGAAATTTTAAAAATTTATTTTTAAATCAGACAAGCTTTACAAAATTATCTATTGCTGTTACTGTTTTCTGACTTGCAAGCTTTGTAAATTTTATGAAGTCCATTCCCTTGTTCTCATCAAGGTCATCTGATATTGCCCTGAGTATGCCATATGGTACTTTACAGCAATGGCATACATGACCAATAGCTGCTCCCTCCATTTCACAGGCAAGGGCATTAAATCTTTCGTTTAATTTTAATCTGCTTTTACGGTCTGATACAAATATGTCTCCGCTTGCTATAATTCCCTTTTCGCAATGCGTATCTTTTATATCCTTGCACGCCTGTGCAAGTGTTTCTTCAACTCTGTTGTTACATTCAAAATACATTACCTTGCCGTTTGGGAAAGATACTTCTCCCTGCTCATCTCCGAGTACGGTTGTATTCATATCGTGTTCTACAGACTTTGTACCGATTACTAAATCGCCTATAGTTACAAGCGGTGATACTGCTCCAGCAACTCCGCTGTTAATAATAATATCCGGATTGTATTTTTCTATAAGTCCGAGTGTACACATTGCGGCATTTACCTTGCCAACTCCGCATACTACAATTACTATATCCTTATTATACAGCTTGCCTGATGTAAATTTCATTCCTGCAAATTCTTTTACAGATATATTCTCTGCCTTTGCTATAATTCCGTCAGCTTCAATCTGCATTGCACAAATTATTCCAATCATTATTTATCTCCTGCTTTTCATTAATATGTTAGATTTATTATTATGCTTAATCAAAATTTCCTGTCTGATACATTATTACTGAAAGTGCTGCAAGCGGTGCGGTTTCACATCTGAGGATTCTATTGCCAAGTGTTGCTGTACTTCCGCCATTTCTGATTATCAAATCTGCCTCGCTTTGCTCAAAGCCACCCTCACTTCCTATAAATATTCCAAGAGTTTTAGGCTTTTGGGTGAGTATTTTATGTACAGGCTCTCCGCCCATTTCGTAAAACAGTATGGTCTTATCGTTTTTCTTTGTAAGCTCTGCGGCATTCTGAAAGGATACTCCGTCACAGATTTTCGGAATTATCCCTCTTCTGCTCTGCATTGCTGCCTGCATAGCTATTTTCTGCCATCTTACCTGCTTTTTGGCGAGTGATTTCATATCAGGTCTTGAAACACATCTCGCAGTTATCATTGGCACAATTTTTGTAATTCCCAATTCAACGCATTTTTGAATGATATACTCCATTTTATCGCCCTTTGGCAATGCCTGATATAAGGTTACCTCAACATCAGGCTCATTTTCACAAGGCTTCTTTTCAAGAACCTCAACAATAACGCTGTCGCTTGAAATGCTGAAAACCTCGCATTTGCACTGGATTTTTTCAGGAGTAACAAGGGTAAGCTCCTCGCCCCTGTTCATTCGCAGAACCTTTGAAATATGCTTTGCATTTTCTCCGCATAATACATACTGGTCAGATGTTATATTTTCATTTATAAAAAACCAAGCCATACTTTACCCCATTTATTTTTATTTGTGATGAGAATGGAGCTGAAAGCCCATATCCCCTTAATTATAATATATCAAAAAAATAAAGTAATTGCAATAATTTTTAAGTGGTGGTAAAATGTAATTATTGCAAGAGGGAAGTGATTATGTGAAGTTTTTGGATTTTTGTGCAGGTATCGGTGGAGGAAGAACAGGACTTACAAAAAATAATTTAAGCTGTGTCGGATATAGTGAGATAGATAAAAATGCAATATTTACATACAATACAATGTACGGCAAAAACGAGGAAAATTTTGGTGATTTAACAAAAATAAATCCAAGTGCATTACCTGATTTTGATTTGCTTATATGCGGATTTCCATGCCAGACATTTTCAATAGTAGGCAAGCGTGAGGGCTTTAATGATATAAGAGGTATGGTAATATTCAGTATTGCAGAGATTTTAAAACAAAAGAATGTGTCGTATTTTATATTAGAAAATGTTAAGGGACTTGTTAATCACAATAAAGGTGAAACTATAAATAAAATAGTAACCATATTATCAGATATAGGATATAATGTCAGCTATACAGTGCTTAACAGTATAGATTATGGTATTCCGCATATGAGAGAAAGGGTATATTTTGTAGGGATAAAAAAGGAAATCGATAATGGAAAATTCCATTGGCCGATAAAAGTTGAATGTTCAGACATAAGCCAATATTTTGACGAAAATAATAATACAATTCTTAGTGCAGATGATAAAACTTTTCAAAAATATATTAATAATAAGTACAACTACGGAAAATTTGATTTACAGGAAATTTTAAAAACAGATAATCTTGTACTTGATACAAGGCAATCAGATTTGAGATTATATAAAAACAAAGTACCAACTCTTCGCACAGGGCGTCATGGAATATTATATGTGAAAGACGGTCAACTGCATAAAATTAATGGATATGAGGGATTAAAGCTTCAAGGCTTTTCTGATGAATATATAAAAAAAGTGCGTTCAGCTAAAATAAACAATAACAGACTTCTTTCTCAGGCAGGAAATGCAATGACCGTAAATGTAATAGAAAGCATTGGCAAGGAATTACTTAAATGTGTAGAGGTGTAATATATGAATTTGGTAGAGCTGGGTTCTCAAACAGCAAGAAACGGATTTAAAAATGAGTATGAAATTTGCGAAAAATTTAATAACTGGCAAAATGATTTTGAGGCTAAACTATGGCTTGAAATAATGCAGTATGAAATTGATGAAATAGAGTATGTCAAAGCTGTAAAAATAAAAGGTTCATATAAAGCTGACATAAATGTGCAAGTTCAGATTAAATTGAAAAATGCAATAGATATAGAAAATATTCAAGTAAAGCTGATATCAAACAAAAAGGGATTTAACCAGATTGATAAGAGAAAAATCGAAAGATACAATGAATTATGGAATTTTCCAGATGATGTAAAGAAAATATTGCAATACTATACAGGTGAATTATTACCATATAGAGAAGATACCAAAGATAAACGCAGGATGTTTTTAAATGAAATGACAGATGAAGAACAGAATAAAATAATTAAATGGTTTACGGATAATAAAATGTTGATTTTGACTGATATAATTCGTGGCAGAGGACAGTTTTGTGCTGAATGGATTCTGGTTGCTCAGAAGTTAAGTGAAAATGCTCGTTGGGCATTAAAAAATGTCAATGAAGTATTACAGCATTATTCCCAAGGAAGTGTATATATTAGTGATAGGGGGACTTTGAAAATCGGCAATGTAACTGTTCAGCGTAAGGGTGGAGATAACGGAAGAGAGAGTGCGAAGATGCTGCAGTTTAAACTTGACCCTACAGAAATGTTTGAAACATCATTTTAATTAGCAGAATGGAAAATATCGTAAATAAATTCAAAAAAGTGGTGGAATAATAATGGAAGAAAAGGTTGTAAATCTGCTTATAGAAAAAAATTTAAAGCTTGCAACAGCTGAAAGCTGTACAGGCGGACTTATAAGCGAACGCATTACAAGAGTCAGCGGTGCAAGCAGAGTTTTTGATTGTGGTATCTGTTCCTATGCAAATGAAATAAAGACAAAGCTACTCGGAGTAAGCGAGGAAACTCTCAATACTGTTGGTGCAGTATCCGAAGAAACTGCAATGCAGATGGCATACGGAGTTCGCAGACTTGCAGGTGCGGATATTGGTGTAAGTACCACCGGAATAGCAGGTCCTACAGGTGGAACTCCTGAAAAGCCTGTGGGTACGGTTTATGTCGGAATATGTACAGAATACGAAAATTATGCTGTAAGATTAAACCTTGGCGGTGATGATATTTTGCCGAACTCTCGTGAAAAAATAAGAAATTTGACCGCAGATGCTGTTTTAAAGCTTGTTTTTGATACAATTATCAAGCATTTTTAATTATTATTGAGGATATCAAGGGAAATATTTGAAAAAATTCTTGTAAAATATGAGTTTGTGTGCTAAAATTATAGTGTTATTATGGATTTGTGGGGCTTTCGGTTTTTAATAATGATATTTTACGGAAAAACCCTTTAAATATCCTGTAAGAATGGAGTTGATTTTTTATGGAAAGAAGTGCAGGTATTCTCCTTTCGATTACTTCACTTCCGTCCCCCTACGGAATAGGCACCATTGGTAAAGAAGCAAGAAAATTCGCTGACTTCTTAAAGCAGTCAGGTCAGAAGGTATGGCAGATTTTACCTGTTGGTCCTACAAGCTATGGTGATTCACCATATCAGTCATTTTCAACCTATGCAGGCAACCCTTATCTTATCGACCTTGATACTCTCAAGGAAGAGGGGCTTGTTACTCAGGAACAGCTCGACAGCTTTGAGTGGGGTTCAAATCCTGAATATGTTGACTATGAAAAAATTTATAACAGCAGATTTCAGGTTCTTGAAATTGCTTACAAAAACTTTAAGAAAAATTGCGACCAAAAGGCTTTTTCAGCTTTTAAACGCAAGAACTGCAAGTGGCTCAAAAACTATGCATTATATATGGCTGTAAAAAAGAGCTTTGATATGGTTTCATGGACAGAGTGGCCTGATGAAGAAATCAAGATGCACGAAGAGTCTGCTGTAAAGCGTTATGAGCGTAAGCTTAAGGATGATGTTGATTTCTGGAAGTTTATTCAGTTCAAATTCTATGAGCAGTGGGAAGATTTCAGAGCATATGTAAATGGTCTTGGCATCAAAATTCTTGGTGATATGCCAATTTATGTTGCTATGGATAGTGCTGATACATGGGCTAATCCTGAGCTTTTCCAGCTTTATGATGACGGTGATCCAATAGCTGTTGCAGGCTGTCCGCCAGACTATTTCTCTGCTACAGGTCAGCTCTGGGGTAATCCTCTTTATGACTGGGATTATCTTTATGATACTGATTACGAGTGGTGGTTTGAGCGTGTTAAGGCTGCATCAAAGCTTTATGACATTACAAGAATTGACCATTTCAGAGCATTTGCAAGCTACTATTCAATTCCTTTCCCTGCTGAAAATGCAATAAACGGAAAATGGGTTGACGGTCCACGCATCAAGTTTTTTGAGATGATGGAGCAGGAGCTTGGCAAAATTGAAATTGTTGCCGAGGATCTTGGAACACTTACACCTGATGTAACTGAGCTTATGGAGCAGACAGGCTATCCGGGAATGAAGGTTCTTGAATTTGCTTTTGACAGCGGTGAAGAAAACGATTACTTACCGCATAAATATACAGAAAACTGCGTTGTTTATACAGGTACTCACGATAATGATACTATTATGGGCTGGGCTGAAACAGCAAAGCCTGAGGATGTAAACTATGCAAGATCTTACTGCCAGATGCCACAGGACGAGCCTTTTAACTGGGGACTTATCCGCACAGCATACTACAGCAAGGCAGGTATGGCGATTGTTCCTATGCAGGATATTCTTGGTCTTGGCAAAGAGGCAAGAATGAATACTCCGTCAACACTTGGCGGAAACTGGGAATGGCGACTCAGAAGCGATGCTCTTTCAGAAGAGCTTGCAAATAAATTAAAATCTATGTCTGAAAATAGCGGACGACTGGAGGACTAAACAATGGGTAATATAATGGAAAAACTTGAGCTTATTGCACAGTCAACCTATTGCAAAAAGGTTGAAGAGCTAACAGCATCCGAGCTTCATCTTTCACTTGGTAAGGCAGTTATGGGCGAAATCGCTGAAGACTGGTCAGCAAGCAAGGCTAAGCACAACAGCGAACGCAGAGCTTACTACTTCTCAGCAGAGTTCCTTATGGGCAGAATGATGTATAACAATCTTTACTGCCTTGATATTCTTGATGAGGTTACAAAGCTCCTCAAGAAAAAGGGTATTGATATAAATGTATTTGAAGAAATTGACGATGCTGCTCTTGGTAATGGCGGTCTTGGCCGTCTTGCAGCTTGCTACCTTGATAGTGCTGCAACTCAGGAGGTTCCACTTGACGGTTACGGAATCCGTTACAAGTACGGTCTTTTCAAGCAGCTCATTAAGGACGGTTATCAGGTAGAGGTTGCTGACAACTGGCAGAGATTTGACGATCCTTGGTGCGTTCGTGTTGAGGACGAGGCTGTTACAGTAAGCTTTAAGGATCAGACAGTTAAGGCTGTACCATATGATATGGCAGTTATCGGCTGTAAGACAAAGAACATCAATACACTCCGTCTTTGGCAGGCAGAGGCTGTTGAAGATTTCGATTTCACAGCATTCAACAATACAGAATATAACAAGGCTGTTAAGGATAAGAATGATGCAGAGAACATTACAAAGGTACTTTATCCAAATGATAACAAGTACGAAGGTAAGGTACTCAGATTAAAGCAGCAGTACTTCTTCTGCTCAGCATCACTTCAGGATATTATGCGTCGCTACAAGGCAAAGCATGGCAGTGATTTCAGCTTCTTTGCTAAGGAAAACGCTATCCAGCTTAACGATACACATCCAGTATCATGCGTACCTGAGCTTGTAAGACTTCTTATGCTCGAGGGTATGAACTTTGACGAAGCATTTGAAATTGCAAGAAAGACTTGTGCTTATACAAACCACACAGTACTCGGTGAGGCTCTTGAGAAGTGGCCAGCTGACCTTATGACACAGGTAATTCCTGAGATTTACCACATTATCTGCCTTATCGCAAATAAGTGTCAGGAAGAGCTTACAGCTAAGGGCATAAGCGAAGAAATGAAAGCTAAAATGCGTGTAGTTGATGGTAATGTTGTTCATATGGCAAGACTTGCAACATATTCAGCAACTTATGTAAACGGTGTTGCAAAGCTTCATACAGAAATTCTTAAGGATGATGTTCTTAAGGAGTGGTATCAGGTATATCCAGAGAGATTCCAGAACAAGACAAACGGTATCACACAGCGTAGATGGCTTGGACTCTGCAACCCTGAGCTTTCAGCCCTCATTACTGAGAAGGTTGGTTCAGATGCATGGCTTACAGACCTTTCATTACTTTCAAAGCTCAATGACAGTATGGATTCAAGAACAATTACAAAGTTCAACAACATCAAGAAGAAGAAGAAGGTTCAGCTTGCTGAGTATATCAAAAAGATGGACGGCTTTGATGTAAATCCTGATTCAATCTACGATGTACAGGTAAAAAGACTTCACGAGTATAAAAGACAGCTTCTTAATGCATTCTCCATTATGACAATCTACTACAGATTAAAGGACGGCAAGCTTAAGAACTGGACACCAACAACATTTATCTTTGGTGCAAAGTCAGCTCCTGGTTATGCAAGAGCAAAGGCAATCATCAAGTATATCAATGAAATTGCAAACCTTGTAAACAACGATCCAGAAACAAAGGATTTACTCCAGGTTTACTTTATTTCAAACTACAATGTATCATATGCAGAAAAGATTGTTGTAGCAGCTGATATTTCAGAGCAGACATCAACAGCAGGTCTTGAGGCATCAGGTACAGGTAATATGAAGTTTATGCTCAACGGTGCAGTAACACTCGGAACATATGACGGTGCAAACATCGAAATTGCAGAGTGTGCAGGCGAAGAAAATGAGTATATCTTTGGTGCAAGAGTAGAAGACATTGAAAAGCTCAAGGCTGAGGGCTATAATCCAAAGGCTCTTTATGAAGCAAACCCAGAAATCAAGAGAGTTATCGACACACTTGTTGACGGTACATTTGATGATGACGGAGCACAGGGCGAAGGCAGCTTTGCAGAGCTTCACAATGCACTCCTCAATGGTACATCATGGCAGGTAGCAGACCACTACTTCCTCATCTATGATCTCCCACTTTATGTAGATGCAAAGATTAAGGCTAATGCAGATTATGCAGACCGCAGGGCATTTGGTAAGAAGTGCTTAATGAATGTTGCTAATGCTGGCAAGTTCTCATCAGACCGTGCTATTGTAGAGTATGCAAAGGAAATCTGGCACACAAGCTACAAGAAGTAATATATATAAAAGTAATTTCAAAAAATAATCTTCTTAGGAAATATACTTTAACCTTATATAAAAATCAGAACACCTCTGTCAAGCATGGCAGGGGTGTTTTTTGCGGTAATTTTGTTTATAGCTGTTAGTATTTATAACGAATAGTTAAATGCTACAAAATAACATATTTATATTTGTTGATTATGCACCTTGAATAAAAGGCACAAAAGTGTTACTATTAATATAAATATATATCAAGGAGGCATACTATGAAAAAAATAATAAAACGGATTATATCAACTGCGTTAATAGCAGGAATGTTGCAAGGTGTAAGCAGTTCGGCATTAACAGCATTTGCGGCAACGGTAACACCTGATACAGCTGTATCGGCAACTATGGAGGAAAATAGTCAGGATGAATTAGTTGGTGACACTACTACTTCCGAGGAAAACAATGCGGTTTCAACAAATGATGATGTAGTGACGGCACAAAAAGCACCTGATTTAGTAAAAGCCAATGCTTCGGCACATCAGGTTAGTGCAACAAGTGGAGATTATGAGTATTCTGTAAGCTATGGCAAAGCTACAATCACAAAATATAAAGGTACTGCTACAGAAGTTGAAATTCCAAGCCAAATTAAAGGTTATACTGTAACAAGTATTGGTAATTCTGCATTTTATTGGTGCACCAGCTTAACCAGTGTAACAATACCAGATAGTGTTACAAGTATTGGGGATTATGCATTTAGAAGTTGCACCAGCTTAACCAGCATAACAATCCCAGATAGTGTTACAAGTATTGGTGATGAGGCATTTTCTGGTTGCAGAAGCTTAACCAACATAACAATACCAGATAGTGTTACAAGTATTGGTGATGAGGCATTTTATCGTTGCACCAGTCTAACCAGCATAACAATACCAGATAGTGTTACAAATATTGGAAAGAGTGCATTTCGAGATTGCACCAGCTTGACCAGCATAACAATACCAGATAGTGTTACAAGTATTGGGGATAGTGCATTTTATAATTGCACCAGCTTAACCAGCATAACAATTCCAGATAGTGTTACAAGTATTGGGGCTTATTCATTTAATCGTTGCACCAGCTTAACCAGCATAACAATACCTGATAGTGTTACAAGTATTGGGAATGGGGCATTTGTAGGTTGTTCATCTTTAGAAAATATATTTGTTGATAACAATAATAATTATTATTGTTCAATAAACGGAGTCTTATATAATAAAGAAAAAACTTTGTTAATTACTTATCCTGTAGCCAAAAAATCAACTACATTTAAAATACCAGATAGTGTTACAAGTATTGGTTGGGATGCATTTTGGGGTTGCACCAGCCTAACCAGCATAACAATACCAGATAGTGTTACAAGTATTGGAGATTGGGCATTTTATAGTTGCAGAAGCTTGACCAGCATAACAATACCAGATAGTGTTACAAGTATTGGGAATGGGGCATTTGATTATTGCACCAGCATAACCAGCATAACAATTCCAGACAGTGTTACAAGTATTGGGGAGTTTGCATTTTGTGGATGCACCAGCTTAACCAGCATAACAATCCCAGATAGTGTTAATAATATTCGGGAGGGGGCATTTGAAGATTGCACCAGCTTAACCAGCATAACAATACCAGATAGTGTTACAAGTATTGGTAGGTCTGCATTTTTTCGTTGCACCAGTCTAACCAGCATAACAATACCAGATAGTGTTACAAGTATTGATTATTTTGCATTTTATGGTTGTACCAGCTTAATCAGCATAACAATACCAGATAGTGTTAATAGTATTGAGAATTCTACATTTTATGGTTGCACCAGCTTAATCAGCATAACAATACCAGATAGTGTTACAAGTATTGGTTATAGTGCATTTCGAGATTGCACCAGCTTAACCAGTATAACAATACCAGATAGTGTTACATATATTGATTATGATGCATTTTATAGTTGCACCAGCTTGAAAACTATATACGGCAAGGCAGGCTCATATGCAGAAATATATGCAAAAAACAACAACCTTACCTTTATTGCTTGCACTAAAGGTAATATTATTAATGATGACGAGCTGGATATTAATGATGTTACCGCACTTCAACAATACATTGCAGGGATTAACCTCGAAACTTTTGATGAAACATATATGTTAGCTGTAGCTGATATTGACGGTGACGGCAAAATTAATGTTAAGGATGTTACTGCCCTGCAAAAATATCTTTTAGGAATTACAGATAGTCTATAAAAATTATAGTAATATCAGCTCTTTCATACATTACAATTCATAAGATAAGATGTAAAATACAAAACAACTTTGTTGAGTAGCTTTCTCCCCTTTTATTAGAAAATATGGTATAAAAATATATACCAGCTTTCAAAACTAATAAAGGGGGAGAATTTTTATATATTATAATAAAAAATTACACTAACTTACCTCCCCTACTTCCAATAAAACTTCCTTTGAATTGTATCTTAGTTTACAATCTTTTTTGTGAATATATGCAATAATAATAAATGAAAAAACAAATCAGGAGTTGATATATTATGGGTATGACAATGTCACAGAAAATCCTTGCGGCACACGCAGGTCTGGACGAGGTTAAGGCAGGACAGCTTATCGAAGCAAAGCTTGATATGGTGCTTGGAAATGATGTAACCTCCCCTGTTGCAATAAATGTATTTGAAGAAAACGGAGCAACAGCAGTTTTTGATAATACCAAAATCGCAATGATAATGGACCATTTCACACCGAATAAGGATATAAAGGCAGCAACACAGGTTCAGCAGACAAGAAATTTTGCCAATAAGTATGATATAAAGAATTATAAAGATGTTGGCGAAATGGGAATTGAGCATGCATTATTACCTGAAATGGGACTTGTAGGTCCGGGCTGTTTATGTATAGGAGCAGATTCACACACCTGTACATACGGAGCATTGGGAGCATTTTCAACAGGTGTCGGCTCAACAGATATG
The DNA here is from genome assembly GCA_024403825.1 of Ruminococcus sp. Taxonomy (GTDB): domain Bacteria; phylum Bacillota; class Clostridia; order Oscillospirales; family Acutalibacteraceae; genus Ruminococcoides. Next base: position 11,035 of record JAKSRB010000049.1, read on the forward strand.
GCGGCAGGAATGATAAGCGGAAAAGCTTGGTTCAAGGTACCGTCAGCAATAAAGTTCAATCTTGTGGGAAAGCCACAGGGTTGTGTAAGCGGTAAGGATGTAATTTTACATATTATCGGAAAAATCGGAGTTGACGGAGCCTTATACAAATCAATGGAATTTGTTGGCGAGGGAGTAAAGCATCTTAATATAGATGACCGACTCTGCATAGCAAATATGGCAATCGAGGCAGGAGCAAAGAACGGAATTTTCCCAGTTGACGATGTAACAAGAGAGTATTGCAACGGAAGGTATCAGGGAACCCCAGTAGAATATACAGCAGATGAGGACGCAGTATATGACGAGGAATACACAATCGACCTTAGCGAGTTAAGACCAACAGTAGCATTCCCACATCTGCCAGAAAATACAAGAACAGTAGATGAAATCGGAGAAAACGAAGTAAAAATTGACCAGTGTGTAATTGGTTCATGTACAAACGGAAGAATTTCAGATTTAAGAGCAGCAGCAGCAATATTTAACGGAAGAAAGATTGCAAAGAATGTACGCTGTATAATTCTGCCTGGAACACAGAAAATATGGTTACAGGCAATGCACGAGGGCTTGTTTGATATATTCATCAATGCAGGAGCAGTAGTATCCACCCCAACCTGCGGACCATGCTTAGGCGGACATATGGGCATTTTAGCGGCAGGCGAAAAAGCAATATCAACCACAAACAGAAACTTTGTAGGAAGAATGGGACATATAGACAGTGAAATTTATCTTGCAAGTCCGGCAGTAGCAGCCGCAAGTGCAGTAGCAGGATATATAATCGACCCTGAAAAGCTTTAATTTAGAGAATTTAAAGAAAAAGGAGAGCAGAAAAAGATGAATGCAAAGGGCAAGGTACATAAGTTCGGAGATAATGTAGATACAGATGTAATCATACCTGCAAGATATTTGAACACAGCATCACACAAAGAGCTGGCGGCACATTGTATGGAGGATATAGACAAAGAGTTTGTAAACAAGGTGCAGACAGGCGATATAATGGTAGCCGAAAAGAATTTCGGCTGTGGCTCATCACGAGAGCATGCCCCAATCGCAATCAAAGCAAGCGGAGTATCATGTGTAATAGCATCAACATTTGCAAGAATATTCTATAGAAATGCGATAAATATAGGATTACCGATACTTGAATGTGACGAGGCAGCAAAGGAAATCCAGGCAGGAGATACCGTATCAGTAAATTTTGATACAGGAGTAATAACAGATGAAACCACAGGAAAGAGCTATCAGGCAGAGCCATTTCCAGAGTTTATCCAGAATATTATCCGCAAGGGTGGCTTAATAAAGTCAATAATGTAATATAAGGCAATACAAAAAACCTCTATATGTTGATTAAATCCGACATATAGAGGTTTTTAAAGTTGGTAATAACTGGTATGTGTTGGAAGCTTACCACAGGCTTGTCAGCAGAAGCTGTTAGCAGATGGCAGGTTTGTCTATCATGAGTGGAGTATGAAGTAAACAAAAAACAAACTCTCGGTCTGACGAACAGAAATCACAATACTAAATAATTGTATTTTCTTTTATTTTATTTTATATTTACCCCAAATATTGACAAAGAGCCTATAGAAATTAAACTTGCTTAAAACTTAAATTCAAATATAGAAGTGATTGCAAAAATATAAATTGCTTAATATTTTAAAATTATTAACCTGTTTTTGTAATTTATATCAAGTGTCTTCATAATAGAGAATTTTTGTAATACCCATACAATTGTAAGAATAATATCTATTTTCTAAAAAATAATTGTTTTTAGTACCCTAAAATTTAGCATAAAGCTTCTTTTCGTTGCTCCATAGTATCAGGATCTTCTCTTCGCATAAGGTAAATGTTTAGCTTAATTAATAACAAATAATAGCCGATTTGACTTAATGACGCAATTCTTTGTATGCGACCTTTATCTATTTGTTCTTTTATTAATTTAACACTATATGTCACAGGCATAGAAAAATCAATATAATATTCACGTAATTTAATATCTGGAATATACATTAATTCATATATTTTGTTGCTTTTTACAGCATCTACACATGTTTCCATTTGAGTTAGTGAAAATACAGGCACTAAGGTTAAAAAAGATTTATTTTCTATATGGCAAGATGTATTTATTACCATTGCTTTTGCTTTAAGTCTATTGGCTGTTCCATCAGAATCATAAAAAAGAAATGGGACTTCAGATAAAATATCTCCTTGCGAAAGCTCTGGAAGAATATCCCTGTAAAGATAATTAACAGTTTCTCCTGTTTTTTCAAATTGCTTTATTGCCCTTTTTGCTTCTTCTTTTTCTCCATATGGGATACTTGGGAAAGATGCATCGACAAAATTAATTAATTCTTTTAACATAATCAATCAAAAAAACTTGCTCCTTCCACAACAGTAGACATCTTCCTATACATATCTATCTTTTTTTCATTTTCTTCTGGGGTTAAATATCTCATTTCGCCAAAAATTTCATTAGAGATATCTTCAATCAAAGCATTTTTTTTAATTAATTGCTTATCATATGACACCATTGAACTGTTATTTGGAATTACAGCTGGGATAGATACATTTGCATTGTGAATATATTGCTCGTATATAGGCGTAATATCTTGTTCAAGTAGCTGTAGATCCAAATTTGTTCCATTGGATGAAGACAAAGTTGCAATATAAATAGCTGCAATAGCAACTGTAGATGTAATAGAATTAAGTTTCAATATGAACATCTCCTTGTACAATACTATCTACATTTTCAATGATTTGTCTTGCGTAAGAAACGATTTCATTAACATTATTTTCATCTTCGTTAAACTTTTCATTTATATTACTTACATTAAAATGATACCTATTATTTATATCAATAGTAATTGCCAATTTATTCTGCGTTTTTGCTTCAGCATCAAAAGCAGTATAATCGTTGCCTCTAATAATCGGTTTTCCATCAAATAATCTGGCATTCTGAATTTCTAAATTTATATAATATTTGTCTTCAAGTACATATGTTAATCTGCAATCTACATCATAAATATTTTTGTTAGATTTAAAATTCAACAAATTTTCAAAAATATACTTTGAAGCATCATTATATTCATCTTCATCTTTAATAATTTGAGCTACTAATCCTATATAGTTAATTTTTACTTCCTTTATTGCTTTAATAATAAAAAATACATCCTGTAATTTTTTAAATAAATGTTTTTCACATTTATCCCAAGAGGTATTAAATTTTTCGTCATATCCTGTACCAATAGAAATACTTGATTTTGTCAAAATAAGTTGTGTATGATTTGAAATTGATTGCATTACCACAAGAGGAACATCTGTGGGAGCTCCGTCAGGAATCGGTAAAATTGTAGGTGGATTATATCTTTCTTTTAGGTGGTTTTCAAAAACTTCCAGGAAGGTTTTTGTTAT
>JAKSRB010000005.1 GCA_024403825.1 Ruminococcus sp.
GGTGAAATCAAGAGAGTTGAAGGAAAGCTCAACAATCAGGGATTTGTGGCAAAAGCACCTCAAAAGGTTATCGACGAAGAAAAGGAAAAAGGCGTAAAATATAAGGAAATGCTCGATAAGGTATTAAAGAGTATTGAAGATATGAAGAAACTTTGATTTAAACTATAAATATCGGCAGTTTTTACGGAGATAAAATGATGTTTGTTTATGATGATAAATATCATTTAACTGAGGAACAGAGTTTGTTTCTTGCTAAAAAGAAATGGGACGAAAATGTGTATTGCGGTATGCGTATGGAAAACAGAGCAGTCACTTTTCCACAAACGAAAACTATTTTAAATGGTGTGAATGTTCCGAATGTGCAGTTGGATGATATTCAGGCGATTCTCAATATGAGGGATGTCTGGCGGTATCTTTTGAATACTATAAATGAGCCTGTTACACTTGAATATATGTGTAAGCTTAATGAATTTATAGCGAGAAATGAAGCACTTGAATGGGGAAAGCTAAGGACAGGTATGGTTGGAATATCAGGAACAGATTATGAACCACCAGTTCCTGATAAAGCTAAGGTTTGCAGTGAGCTTGAAAATATAATATCAGATACGACTTCAACAGTTACTGAAAAAGCCTTAGATTTGTTTGTATGGGGAACAAGAGGGCAGTTTTTCTGGGACGGAAACAAGAGAACCAGCCTGACTATAGCAAATAAGGTTCTTGTTATGTCTGGAGCCGGTATTTTAACGATTACTGATAAATATATGGAACGCTTTAATGCTTTATTGCTTGATTACTATAATACAGGCAAAAGTGAGAGCTTAAAGGAATTTTTATACGAAAATGCTATATATGGAATGACTATTTAACTTACTTATTCTGGAGAGTATATTACAATATGAAAATTATTTATATGGGTACACCTGATTTTGCTGTACCTGCATTAAAAAGATTAAATGATGTTGATAAATATGAGGTTTGTGCTGTTTTTACTCAGCCTGATAAGCCAAAGGGCAGAAAAATGATTATGACTCCACCTGATGTAAAGGTGTGTGCAAATGAATTGGGAATACCTGTTTATCAGCCTGATACATTTAAGGACGGAAAAGCCCTTGAAATTATCAATAGTTATGAGCCTGATGTAATTGTTGTAGCGGCTTATGGAAAAATACTTCCAAAGGCTGTACTTGATGCACCTAAATTTGGCTGTGTTAATATTCATGGTTCGATTTTACCTAAGTATCGTGGGGCGGCTCCTATTCAGCAGTCTGTGCTTAATGGCGATAAGGTTACAGGTGTTACCGCTATGCAGATGGATGTTGGTCTTGATACAGGCGATATTCTTATGGTTAAGCAGACGGAAATCGGTGAGAACGAAACCTCAGGAGAATTATTCGACCGACTTGCCGAGCTTGGTGGAGATTTGATTGTTGAAACTCTTGAAAAGCTTGAAAATGGTGAGATTATCCCTGTTAAACAAGATGAAACGCTTGCAAGCCATACTTCTAAAATTGATAAAAGCTATTGTCCCATTGATTTTTCTAAATCCGCACAGGAAATCCATAATCAGATAAGAGGCTTAAATCCTTGGCCAGTTGCTATCACAAAAATTCTCGGAAAAAATGTAAAGATTTTCTCTTCAAGGGTATGCACAAAAGGTGGTTCTGAGGGTACAATAATCAGTATAAATCCGCTTATGGTTGCTTGTGGAAGTGGGTCGATTGAAATTATTGAGCTTCAGCCTGAGGGTAAAAAGCGAATGACTTCAGAGGCTTTTCTTGCTGGACACAGGCTTAATGTTGGTGATATAATAGGAGAATAATTATGATTTTCAATTCAAGTTATTTTTTGCTGATTGTACCTTGCATAATCGTATCAATGTATTGTCAGTTTAAGGTGAAGTCAGCATTTGCAAAGTATTCAAAAATTCAAAATTCAAGAAATATGACAGGTGCAATGGCGGCAGAGTATGTTCTTCGACAGAATGGCGTTACAGGAGTACGAATAGAGCATATTGCAGGTAATCTCACAGACCATTTCGACCCAAGAACAAATGTTATCAGATTGTCTGATAATGTATATAACAGCAGTAGTGTAGCTGCGGTTGGTGTTGCGGCTCACGAGGCAGGCCACGCAGTTCAGCATGCTCAGAATTATCTGCCTAATAAAATTCGTACAGCTATACTTCCTGTTGCTCGAATAGGCTCTCAGTTTAGCTGGATTTTAATAGTGCTTGGTCTTGCTTTTTCTGCAAGAGCATCATATGTATTATTATATCTTGGAATTATTCTTTTTTCTGCATCAACACTTTTTACTATTGCTACTTTACCGGTTGAATTTAATGCTTCAAACAGGGCATTAAAGTGTATCAGAGAAAATCAGTTGTTATTTGGCGATGAGTATGAAGGTGCAAAAGAAACTCTGAGTGCTGCCGCAATGACCTATGTTGCAGCGGCATTAACTTCAGTAATGCAGTTATTGAGAATTATATTGATTGTAGCAGGAAATAATGACAGAAGAAGATAAATTTTGATAATGAAAAGGGAGGTAATTTGATGTCAAATCCACGCAATATTGCATTAGGAATTTTGCTTAAAATAGAAAATGATGATGCATATTCAAATATTGCATTAAATAATGCTATTAAGGAAAATAAACTCAGTTCGCTTGATGCAGGATTTGTTTCTGCACTTGTATATGGAGTACTTGAACATCAGATTACCTTGGACTATATTTTAAGACAGTATTCTAAAATTCCAATCAGGAAAATTGAAACTAAAACTAAAATAATTTTAAGATTGGGTATTTATCAGCTTTTATTTATGGACAAGGTTCCTGAAAGTGCTGCTGTGAATGAAAGTGTAAATCTTGCCAAAAAACATAAGCTTGCAAAATCAGCAGGTTTTATTAACGGTATTTTGAGGAGTATTACAAGAGCAGAGGAAAAATATAAGCTTCCTGATAAAAATGATATTGTAAAATATTATACTGTAAAGTATTCAGTTCCTCAGGAGCTTGTTAAGCTGTGGCTTGATTCTTATGGGGAGGATAATACCGTTAAGCTGTTGGAATCCCTGACAGGCAGAGCTAAAATCTGTGCAAGGGTGAATACTCTTAAAACCAATAAAAAGCAGTTGATTGATGAGCTTGCTGAACAAAAGGTTTTGGCTGAGGAAATTCCGTTCCTTGTAAATGCTGTATATCTTGAAAATACAGGTTCAATCGAGGCTTTAAAAGCCTATAAATGTGGAAAATTTCATATACAGGATGCATCATCACAATTATGTGTTGAATTTCTTGAACCAAAACCACGACATATTATGCTTGATATTTGTTCAGCACCGGGAGGAAAAGCTTTTACATCTGCTCAGAAGATGAATGACAGAGGTAAAATTTTTTCCTGTGACCTTTATGACCATAAGCTGAAGCTGATTAATGCAGGTGCAAAAAGACTGGGGATTAATTCGATAGTTACGGTTAAGCGTGACGGAGTTAAGGGTGAACCTCAGTTGCCACAGGCAGACAGAATTTTATGTGATGTGCCTTGCAGCGGATTGGGAATTTTATCACGAAAACCTGAAATCAGATACAAGGATAATTTAATACCTGAGGATTTGCCAGAAATTCAGTATAATATTCTATGTAAAAGTGCCGAATTACTTGCAAATGGCGGAAGGCTTGTATATTCTACCTGCACGCTGAATCCTGCTGAAAATAACTTAAATTCTGAAAGATTTCTAAGGGAACATCCTGATTTTTATGGAATAAAAATAGCTTTGCCAAATGGTATAGTGCGTGCCTTTGATGAAAAGGATTATGAAGTTACCTTTATGCCTCATACCGCACACACAGACGGATTTTATGTAGCTGTATTCGGAAGGAGGGTAAAGTCTTGAGCGAAATGCTTGATATTAAATCAATGACGCTTGATGAAATTACTGAGTTAATTGTTTCAAATGGTTTTCCTAAATTCAGAGCAAAGCAAATTTTTGGCTGGATTAACAAAGGAATAACAAATTTTAACCAAATGAGCAATATTCCGACCGAATTAAAAAACTTTTTGAATACAAGTAGTTACATTTCTGTTGCAAATATTGAAAAAAAACTCGTTTCAAGGTATGATAATACAGTAAAGTACCTTTTTTCGTTCAATGACGGAGAATGTGTCGAAGCTGTAGTTATGAGCTATAAGCATGGCTATTCAATTTGCATTTCTACCCAAGTAGGTTGTAAAATGGGCTGTACCTTTTGTGCAACAGGAAAAAGTGGCTTTTCAAGAAGTCTTACGCCCTCAGAAATGCTGGGGCAGATTGAAACTGCACAAAATGACCTCGATATAAGGATTTCAAATATAGTGCTTATGGGTATGGGTGAGCCTCTTGACAACTTTGATAATGTAGTAAGATTTATCAGACTGGTGTCATCAGATGATGGTTTAAATATTGGAATGAGGCATATAACATTGTCAACCTGCGGACTTGTTCCAAAAATTTATGAGCTTGCAGATTTGCATTTAGGCATTACCCTGTCGGTATCCTTGCACGCACCAAATGACCAGATTAGAAGAAAGACAATGCCGATTGCAAGAAAATATTCTATTGAAGAATTATTGCAGGCTTGCAGAGATTATTTTAAAACTACAGGCAGGCGTGTGACCTTTGAATATTCAATGATTAGCGGAGTTAATGACAGTGATGCAAATGCAAAAGAGCTTGCACAACGACTTGACGGTATGAATTGTCATGTGAATTTAATTCCTGTAAATACTGTTGAGGGAACAGGATACATAAAAAGCAATATAAAAAGACAACAGTCTTTTATAGATATACTTGCCGAAAAGAATATTACGGCGACCGTAAGGCGAACACTTGGAAGTGATATAAACGCTTCCTGTGGTCAGCTAAAACGAAAACATCAATCAGAAGGGGGTAAATAGCTTGGAGGTGTTCAGTAAAAGCGATATTGGGCTTGTACGCTCACAAAATCAGGATGACTGCCGCTTTGGCGTTATTTCTCCCAGTTGTGTTTGGGCTGTAGTTTGTGATGGTATGGGCGGAGCAAATGGCGGAAATATTGCGAGTGCAACTGCTGTTGATTACATCAGCACCAAGATTACAGACCTTTATAAAGAGGATATGACCAAAGAACAGATTGGCGAGCTTATGGCAGAAATTGTATATAATGCTAATCTAAGGGTTTTTGAATTATCAACCAAGGACCCTGAGCTTGCCGGTATGGGTACAACCTGCGAATTTGTTTTTGTTAAGGATACAACAGTTCATGTCGTTCATGTTGGCGACAGCAGGACTTATGCAATTCGTGGTGGAAAAATCAAACAGCTTACTGAAGACCATTCCGTAGTTCAGGAAATGGTCAGACGAGGTGAGCTTACATATGAGCAGGCTCAGAATCACCCTAATAAGAATTTTATTACAAGAGCCTTGGGAATAAAGACCTCTGTAAGGCTTGATTATATCGAGGCTAATTTTATCTATGGTGATGTTCTGCTTATCTGTACAGATGGTCTTTCTAATTGTGTAACTACAGGTGATATGGTAAAGATATGTCACGAAAATCGTGGCGAGGGACTTATAGAAAAGCTTGTCAATCGTGCCAAAGAGGGTGGCGGTACTGACAACATTACTGCAACGGTGATATATTAATGAAAGGAGTATGCAGTTTTGGATAAATACATTGGCAAACGCCTTGACGGCAGATACGAAATTCACGAGTTAATCGGCGTTGGTGGTATGGCAAAGGTTTACCGCTGTAATGATACTGTAGATGACCGTGAGGTTGCCGTTAAAATATTAAAGGATGAATACCTCAATAATGAGGAGTTTATACGCAGATTTAAAAATGAATCAAAGGCTATTGCAATGCTTTCACACCAGAACATTGTAAAGGTTTATGATGTCAGCTTTGGTGATATGATCCAGTATATTGTTATGGAATATATTGACGGTATCACATTAAAGGAATATATTGACCAGCAGGGTGTAATTGACTGGAAGGATACCTTGCATCTTGTTATTCAGGTGCTTAAAGCCTTACAGCATGCTCATGAGTGTGGAATAGTACATCGTGATATTAAGCCACAGAACATTATGCTTTTGCAGGACGGCACTATTAAAGTGACTGATTTTGGAATTGCTCGTTTTTCTGATAAGGCTACTAAGACTATGACTGAACAGGCTATTGGCTCTGTACATTATATCGCTCCAGAGCAGGCAAGAGGTGAGTCAACTGACGGCAAGTCTGATATTTATTCTGTAGGTGTAATGCTTTACGAAATGCTTTCAGGCAAGCTGCCGTTTGACGGTGAAAGTGCTGTTTCAGTTGCTCTTATGCAGCTACAGTCAACACCAAAGCTTCCTCGTGAGATTAATCCAGCTATTCCGTTAGGTCTTGAGCAGATTACAATGAGAGCTATGGAGAAAAATCCTGATGACAGATATACCTCTGCCGCTGAAATGCTTAGTGATATTGAGCGTTTCCGTCAGAATCCGTCAATAGTTTTTGATTATGGTAAGTCATTTGTTGATAATCAGCCTACTAAATTTGTAAGCTCTTTAAAGGACAAAATGACAAAGCCTATTGGCAAAAAAGAAGAAAAATACGAAGAGCCTGAGCTTGAAACAGAAGAAATGGTATATGAGGATGATGAAATCAAACAGCACAAGCCTGCTGTATATGCCATTGAGGGCATATTGATTGCGACCTTCCTTGTGTGTGCAGTTTTCTTTGTACTTGCATTATTCAGAGGATGCAACTCTACACAGGCACTTGATGTAGATGTACCGAATTATGTTGGTCAGACTCTTGTTGAAATAAAAGAAAATAATCCATATAATTTTAATTTTGAAATAAAGAGCCAGTATGATGAATCAAAGCAGATTGGTGAAATCATTTCTCAGGAGCCTGAGGGAGGTTCAATGAAGGTTAAGACTGGTTCTACTCTGACACTTACAGTAAATGGAACAGATACTGAGGTTTCAGTACCGTTTGTTGAAAACTATAGCGAAGAAAATGCAGTTTCAGACTTGAAGAAGCAGAGCCTTGTACCTCAGGTAGTTTATGTTGAAAATACTAAAACACCAAAGGGCTATGCAATAGATACATTCCCAAAGGCTGGTGTAAAATCTACTATTGGTTCAACAGTTTATGTATTTATTGCAAGCGGTGAGCGTCCTGAGCTTGTTACAATTCCTTCTGTTACAGGTTTACAGCTTTCAGAGGCTAAAAATTCACTTGAGTCCTTGAATTTGTCAGTTGAAATTGTGTATGATGATGATAGTATCGAACCTAAGGATACTGTTCTTGGAATGTCACCATTGCAGTATGGTAAGGTTGAAGAAGGCACTTTGGTTGAACTCAGAGTAAGCTCAGGTAAGGGTAATGTTAATACAGTAAGTATTTATGTTGATTTACCAAATACTACAAATACTGTAGATATGAAAGTAATTATTGATGGTGTTGTTGATACAGAACATTCAAAGCAGGTTGTACCGGCTTATAATAAGACAAGTACAATTCAGGTTAAGGGTTCAGGTACCAAAACAGTAGTAGTACAGCTTGACGGCAATATTTACAAGCAGTATCTTGTTGATTTTGCTACTTCAACCGTTACTCCAACAGGCACCTTTGAATATCAGGGCACTACAGAACCAAGTACAGCAGATCCGTATGGTACAACTGCTCAGCAAACAACAGTCCCTGATTATACAACACCAATATATACAACTCCGACAGAGTCGGCTACCGACAATACTGAACCGACTACTAATGGGGAAACACCTGGCTATTTGCCATATTACTATTGATAATGGATAGCAAAAATGGAATTTTAATGAAGTCTATAGGCGGATTTTATTATGTTCGCTGTGAGGACAAAATTTATGAATGTAAGGCAAGAGGAAGCTTTCGCAAAAGCGGAAGCTCTCCGATTGTCGGTGATAATGTAATAATAAGTATTCCTGATGACGGTTTTTCGGCTATTGAGGAAATTCTTCCAAGGAAAAATAAGCTCAGACGACCTGCACTTGCAAATATTGATATGCTTGTTATAGTGTGTTCGACTGTTGACCCTCAGCCGAACTATAATATTATTGATAAAATGACGGCAGTTGCAGTTAATAATGAAATGAAGCCTGTAGTTGTTGTTACAAAGAATGATTTACAGAATGGTAAGACAATAGTAGATATTTACAAAAAAGTAGGAATACCGTCTTTTCTTTGCTCACCTGATGATAAAAGCGAAATAGAAAGTTTAAGAAATTTTCTAAAGGGCAAGATTTCTGCATTTACAGGTAATAGCGGTGTCGGAAAATCTACATTATTAAATGCATTGTTTCCTGAGCTTGATTTACAGACAGGTGATGTAAGTCAGAAGCTTGGCAGGGGACGGCACACAACAAGAGTTGTTGAGTTATTTGAGCTTGACGGCTGTTATGTTGCTGATACACCCGGTTTTTCAACAGTTGATTTACAGCGTTATGAGATGATTGACAAGGATAGGATACAATATTGCTTTAGCGAGTTTGAAAAATATCTTGGAGAATGTCAGTTCAGTTCCTGTGCCCATATCTGTGAAAAAGGCTGTAGAATTTTACAGGCTGTAGAAGAAAATGAAATTGAGCCGACAAGACATAAAAGCTATGTTGCTATGTATAATGAGGTAAAAGATATTAAACAATGGCAATTAAAGTAGGAGAGTTGCAGATGCGGTGCGTAATTATAGCGGGTTCACCGAAAGCAGATATTGCATATATTAAGAGTGTAGTTTCAGACAAGGACTATGTAATTTGTGCAGACAGAGGCTGTGATTATGCATTGCAGGCAAATATATCTCCTGATTTGATTATAGGTGATTTTGATTCTTATACTGAAAAAATACCATTTGATTGTGAAATAATTAAATTGCAGGTTCATAAGGATGATACCGACACACAGCATTGTGTTGATGTAGCCTTTGAGCGTGGATTTAAGGATATTGTAATACTATGCGGAACAGGCGGAAGGCTTGACCATACAATAGCCAATATATCAGTATTGCAATATATAGCAGAAAAGGGCGGAAAGGGATTATTGCTTTCTGCTGAGGAAAGAATAGAAATTCTTGATATAGGAAATTATAATTATAATGGATATAGTGGAAAGACCTTTTCAGTTTTTCCGTTTTCCTGCAATGAAATATGTGTTTCTTACAATGGGACAGAATATCCAATGGATAACGATATTTTAACAAGCTCAGTTGCAATGGGAATTTCTAATATTTTTACAAGTGATAAGGCAAGCGTTGTGATTCATAGCGGATATGCTTTGATGATAATTAATACTTATACTTAATAATTCTGGGGGTATAGCTCAGCTGGGAGAGTGTCTGACTGGCAGTCAGAAGGTCACGGGTTCAAGCCCCGTTATCTCCACCAAATTATTAAATTACATAAATCTGTTATTTAGATTTCCGTTACTATAAATTATGTATAGTCGATATTCAATAACAAAAATGTAATTTAAATGACATTCAATAAATCTTGAAAAGAATAATAATTATATGTTATAATTCTAAAAGGATTTTTATGTTAAACAGATATGAATTTATAATATATGGAGTTGAGAAGTAATATGTCATTGTGTATGGGTTGTATGCAAGAAATAGGCGAGCAATCGGTTTGTCCGTCTTGTGGCTTTGATAATACTGAAAAACAACATGCACCTTTTTTGCCATATGGTACAGTAATTTCTAACAGATATATAATCGGTGCAGGTTTGGATACTAATGGTGAAAGTACTCGTTATATCGCTTTTGATAAGCAAACAGGTGATATTGTAGTAGCCTGCGAGTTTTTGCCTATTGGTCTTTTTGAGCGTGAAGAGGGCGAAACAGAGCTTAATATCAGTCCTGAAAACAAGGAAAGCTTTGATAAGCTTAAAAATGATTTTACAAATTACTATCGTATTTTGTCAGAGCTTACAGAGTTGTCAGCTTTAACTAAAATCAACAGCATATTTGAAGATAACAATACGGTGTATGTAATTGAAGAGAATGAGGACTTAATTCCATTTGAAGAATATATCGAGAGAAGTAACGGTCATCTTGAATGGGATGTAGCAAGACCATTGTTTATGCCGGTAATCTCTGCACTTGAAGCATTGCATAGGCGTGGTGTTGGTCATTATGCTATTGCACCGAAGAATATTTTTATAACAAACTCAGGTAAAATCAAGATTACAGGATATGCAACAGAGAATGAACGCAAAAGAGGAACAGCATTAAAATCACAGCTTTTCTCAGGCGCGGCTGCTCCTGAGCAGTATGAGGAAAATCTTGATTTGAATGAAACAACCGATATTTACGGACTTTGTGCAACATTATTCTATGCATTGACAGGACATCTTCCAAAAAATGCAGTTGAAAGACTTAAAGACAGTCGCTTACTTATGAGTACAAATACAGTAAAAAGACTTCCTCCTCATGTTGTTTCAGCACTTGCTAATGGTTTGCAGATTGAAAAGAACAGCAGAATTTCAGACTTTGACCAGTTGCGTTCACAGCTTTCTGTGGCACATACTGCAAAAGCTATACAGGATGAAATTTCAAGAACTGCAAGTATGAATCTGACAAAAAGTGAAATCAAGCCAAAGACTGAGAATGGTATGTCACCGACCTCAATCGTTATAGTATCGGCTGCAATTACAGTACTTGTACTCGGACTTGCAGGAGTTTTCTGGCTTATGCAAAATCCGCTTGCAGGAGTTTTCAATGATTTGAATGGTAATAAGACTGAAACTACAATGAGTACAGAGTGGACAGGTCCTACAATACCAAATTTTCTTGGAATGACATATGATGATGTTGTTAAGGCTGATGAAGAAAATAATGATGTAATCGTTTACAGAACCTATAGTGATGAATATAGCGACCAGTATCACGAGGGCGTTGTAATGAAGCAGTTCCCAGAGGCAGGAGCTAAGGTTGAACAGGATGATGATATTGTAATAAGTATCACAATCAGTAAAGGTTCACAGATGAGAGCTTTGCCGAAGGTTGCAAATGAAAAGCTTGATGAGGCTGCGGCAGATATTGCAGACAAAGGACTTCTTGCAACGGTTGAATATCAGTATAGCGATACTGTAGCATCAGGACGAGTAATCGGATATAAGAATAATGTTGAGGGCGATACTATTGAGTATGGTTCAAATGTAACTATCATAGTAAGTCTTGGCAAACAGCAGGCAACAACCTCAGCTGTAAGACAATAATTTATAAAAATAACGCTGACATTGATTTTGATTGATGTCAGCGATTTTTTCTGTGTTTTTTGTTGCCATAACATAATCTCTGTTTCTGTTTTTGTAATATTTTTATCTCTTCAATAATATAATTAATATATAAAATTAAAAGGAGAGATAAATAATGGAGTTTAATCAGGAGAGCCGTTCATTCTGTATGCCGAAAATTTTATTGGATACGGTTGCTGAACAGCTTGCAGATGTTGACATTACCTTGCCGGATTATTGTCCGGACATTGAAAAAATTCTTAAATGTACCCTTGTTCCGAAAATTCAGAGCAGGAGTCTTTCAGGGGGACAGCTACAGATAGACGGTTATTGCATTGTTAATGTGCTTTATGTTGAGAGTATCAACCGTACTATTCGTTGTTGTGAACAAAGTGTCAATTTTACTCAGAGCTTTACTGTTAAGGATACTCCGGATAATCCTGTTATTATTACTAAAACTAAATCTGAATACATAAATTGCAGAGCATTAAGTCCAAGGCGATTGGTTATGCATGGTGCATTTTCTCTTTATGCCAAGGTATTTTCCACTGCTTGTACAGAAATTTATTCCCCTGATGAAAAGTTTCAGCTTGAAACCCTCCGTAAAAATGTCAGTTGTGCTGACCTGAAATCTTTTTGTCAGGAAAATTTTACTGTTTCAGAGGAAATCTCCGTTGCCGACAAGCCTGCTATTGAAACTATTCTTTATTCAGATGTCAAGGTAAGCATTACCGATGCCAAGGCGGTTACAGGAAAGCTTATGATGAATGGTGAGATTAATCTGCGGATGTTATATCTTACAGATGTTGAAACAGGCGTTACAGCTAAGCTTGATTATCTGCTTCCATTTAATCAGATTATAGATTGTGAGGGTATTGACGAAAACACAATTAACTGTGTTGATTGCAATATTATGTCTTATGACATAAGGTTAAAAAATGATATGCTGTCGGATAAGCCTGCTGTAGTGCTTGATGTGAAATTATGCGTAACTGAGGAGGGCTATATCATTTTTGATGAAGAGTTTATAGCAGATGCCTATTCTGTATATTATTCCTCAAAGCCTGCTTTTAAGCAAATGCTTGTTACGGAAGAGGTAGTGCCGATTTCTGAATCCCATATGGAGAAAACTGCTATTAAGGTTGATGACGGCAAAATATCAAAGGTTATTGATATTTATGCTGAATATGTAGGTGCTGAGCCTGTATTTGAAGATGGTGAGTTATCGGTAAATGGTAAAATAAATCTTTGTATGCTTGCAATGAATAGTGAAAATATGCCTGTATTTATTGAAAGATTTTTTGATTATTCGCATAAGCTTTCAACAGCTGGTGAATGTAATCTGCTTTGCGGTGCTGAGGCAAGGGCAGTAAGCATAAGCTATAGGCTTGCTGATGATAATACAGTTGAAATAAGATGTGAGCTAAAAATCACAGGTTCGGCATTAAAGCAGGAAATGATTACGGCTGCCAATGGTGTTGAAGTGTTTGAGGATTTACCTATTAAGAGTGACGGTTGTGCCTTGACCTTATATTTTGCAGATAAGGGCGAGAGGCTGTGGGATATTGCAAAATCTCATAGTACAAGGCTTGATATGCTTGTTAATGAAAATACAACAGACGGTTCAGTTCTTTCTGCTCCGCAAATGCTTTTGATTCCGAGAATATAGGGAGGTACAAAAATGGAAGAAAGAAATGTTTATCAGGATATTTCCAGGCGTACTGACGGTGATGTATATATAGGTGTTGTAGGTCCGGTCAGGACAGGTAAATCTACATTTATAAAGCGATTTATGGATGCTCTTGTTTTGCCGAATATCAGAGATGAAAATATCTACAGGCGTACTGTTGATGAGCTTCCTCAATCGTCAGCAGGAAAAACAATAATGACTACCGAACCAAAGTTTATACCAGAGGAATCCGTTGAAATAAGCTTAGATAAAAATACTACACTAAATGTCAGAATGATTGATTGTGTAGGATATATAGTAAACAGTGCGATAGGGTACAATGAAGAAGATATGCCGAGAATGGTAAAAACTCCATGGTCAGAAAATGAAATACCCTTTGATGATGCGGCAGAAATCGGAACTAAAAAGGTTATTACGGACCATTCTACCATTGGATTGGTAATTACAACGGACGGTTCATTCAGCGATCTTCCACGAGAAGATTACATTGAAAGCGAAAAAAGGGTAATAGCTGAGCTTAAAGCTATTGACAAACCATTTATTGTTTTGCTAAACTCTATTGAACCGAACAGCCAGAGTGTTCAGCTTATGGCAGGTCAGATGGCTACAGAATATCAGGTGCCTGTACTACCTGTAAGCTGTATGGAGCTTGATGAAAATGAAATCAAGCGAATATTGGCTCAGCTTTTATTTGAATTTCCGATAAGAGAAATTAAGGTTGATATTCCAAAATGGGTTGTAAGGCTTGATAAGGAGCATTGGCTCAAATCGGTAGTTTTTGACTATATAAGAAACAGTGCAGGAAAAACCGGAAAAATCAGAGAAATTCAGCAAATGCTTAATGAAGTGACCGCCTGTGAATATATAAGCTCCGCTCAGCTTACAAATCTTGACCTTGGCAGGGGCTATGCAACAATTTCGGTCGGCATTGATTCTGCTTTGTTTTATAAGGTGTTATCAGAACAAACAGAGCTTGAAATCTCTGATGAGTGTGCTTTACTTGATTGCATAAGCCGTCTTTCTAAGAAGCAAAAGGAATTTGATAAAATTGCTCAGGCATATGAACAGGTCAAGGAGAGCGGTTATGGCATAGTAATGCCGACTATTGATGAGCTGACACTTGAAGAGCCTCAGATTATCAAGCAAAGTGGTAAATATGGTATAAAGCTGAAAGCCTCTGCACCGTCAATTCATATGATGAGAATTGAAACACAAACCGAGGTGACACCGATTGTAGGTTCAGAGCAACAGTCAGAAGAGCTTGTGTCATATTTGCTTAAGGAATTTGAGGAGAACCCAGAAAAGATATGGGAAAGCAATATTTTTGGAAAATCTGTTCATGAGCTTGTAAACGAGGGCTTGCATAATAAGCTATATCGAATGCCTTCAGATGCACGCAGACGAATAGGGGAAACGATTGAGAAAATCATCAATGACGGTTGCAACGGACTTATATGCATAATTTTATAAAAGCAACTTTTGATATATGTAATTATTGACATAATTACTAAATTATTTTTGTAAAATTGTTTAAATCGCCAAAATAATATTCGCCCCATATTTGTTATTGAAAAAATTTAGGGAATAAAGTATAATAAACATATATATTAAAACAAATATGGGGGTTGTTTTATGAATTTATCAGGCATCACTTCTCTGATGAATGTTGCTGACCTCACAATGGCTGAAAAGGGTATCACATCTGCAAAGGTTGTTCTTACAGGTTTTGTAGTTGTTTTTGCTGTCCTTGTATTACTGATTGTAATTATCAGTATTTATAGCTCCATTATTCAGGCAGCTCAGAATTCAGGAAAGAAGAAACAGGAAAAGGTAGTTGAGAATATCAAAGCTACCACAACAGATAAGGTTGAAGCTCCTGTTGAAACAGTTGCTCCTGTAGCTCAGGACGGTATTTCTGAAGAGGTTATTGCTGTAATTTCGGCTGCTGTTGCTACTATGTACGGCTCTCCAGAAAAAGCAAAAATCAAAAGTATTAAAAAGTCAGATGGTGGTCGTTCCGCTTGGGCTAATGCTGGTCTGCTTAATAATACTCGCCCGTTTTAAGGCATAGTTTCTGGGAAAGGACGTATAATTTATGGAAATTTTACAAGGCTTTGTTGATGCTGTTGTAGGTATCTTTCAAACCTCGGGTTTTGCCGCTCTTACCTGGCAGAACTATGTAATGATGTTAGTATCATTTATTCTTATTTATCTTGCTGTTAAAAAGCAGTATGAGCCTTTGTTGCTTTTACCTATTGCTTTTGGTATGCTTCTTGTAAACCTTTGTCCAAGTATTATGGCGGCTCCGTTGACCGACCTTATTCCTGTGACAGAGTATCTTAATAATCCTAACCATACTGAAACGGATATTAGCCAGATTCAGTACCAGATTACTACAATTAATGGTATTGATTATGTAAACTATCCTACTCAGAATGCAGGTCTTTTATGGTATCTGTATCGTGGTGTTAAGCTTGGTATTTATCCTCCGCTTATCTTCCTCGGTATTGGTTGTATGACTGACTTTGGTCCTTTGATTGCTAACCCTAAGAGCCTTATCCTTGGTGCTGCTGCACAGATTGGTATATTTGTTACCTTTACAGGTGCTATTTTCCTCGGATTTGACCCAGCACAGGCTGGTGCTATCGGTATCATAGGTGGTGCTGATGGTCCTACAGCTATTTTCGTTACAACAAAGCTTGCTCCTGAGCTTCTTGGTTCTATCGCTATTGCGGCTTATTCTTATATGGCTCTTGTTCCAATCATTCAGCCACCTATTATGAAGGCTCTTACAACTAAGAAGGAAAGAGCAGTTGTTATGGAACAGCTCAGACCTGTTTCTAAGCTTGAGAAAATTATTTTCCCAATCATTGTTGTAATTATTATTGCAATCCTTCTTCCTGATGCTGCTCCATTGGTTGGTATGCTTATGCTTGGTAACTTATTTAAGGAGTCAGGTGTTGTTGAAAGAATTGCTAAGACTGCTCAGAATGAGCTTATGAATATAATCACAATTTTCCTTGGAACAACCGTTGGTGCTACCGCATCAGGTGCAAACTTCCTTAAACTCGATACAATTAAGATTATTGTTCTTGGTCTTATTGCTTTCTGTATGGGTACTGCATTTGGTTTGCTCTTTGGTAAGATTATGTACAAGGCTACAGGCGGTAAGGTTAATCCACTTATCGGTTCAGCAGGTGTATCCGCTGTTCCTATGGCTGCTCGTGTTGCACAGAAGGTTGGTCAGCAGGAAAATCCAGGCAACTTCCTTCTTATGCATGCTATGGGACCAAATGTTGCCGGAGTTATCGGTTCTGCGGTTGCAGCAGGTGTTTTACTGAATGTAGTAGGTTAAGTTTGATATTTTTATTTGACAGAGGAAACTTCAATTTCCTCTGTCATTTTTCATATTTGCCAATCGTTAGGATAAAATAATGGTAGAATTAAATTAATGATATTAGGTTGTAGTTTTTTCATAATTCTGCACAATACAAAAATATTAAAAAATAATTTTAAAAAACATCTGTTCAAAATCATATTATTATGTTATAATAATGATGTATCGGAATTTGTATATTTATATCGTTAATTATTATAATACGATAAATGTGGAGGAATTAGATGTTCAGCAAAATTCAACGCTTTGATGATAAAGTGCTTGATAGAATTGTAAAAATTAATCGTCCCTATATCAACCGTTTGATGATATTATTTACATGGGCTGGAAATTTCGGTTTGGTATGGTGGATGATATGCTTACCGTTTTTAACATCAAGAAATTTAAGATATATTGGAGTTAATTATGTCTATGGGTTATCTATTGCACACTTAACAGGTCAGATTTTAATAAAAAATCTTGTTAAGCGTGCTCGTCCTTGTCATTCACTTGATGATGATGACTTAATTGTAGAGCGACCAAGATATTATTCGTTTCCGTCTGGGCATACTACAGCATCATTTGCCTTTGTTGCTGTAACATTTTTCAGATGCAGTTTATTAATGTTTGTACTTGTGTTTATTCTTGCAAGCCTTATTGCATTTTCAAGAATATATTTAAGAGTACATTATTTTACTGATGTTTTCTGCGGAATGATATTGGGTCTTATTTGTGGTAGCTTTTCAGTATTCCTGATAAACCAAATTTATTTAATAAGTTGATTTGTTTATTAATAATTTAGTATTAAATTTTAAAGCTGTGATAATGTTTACAGAAACATATCACAGCTTTTATTCTTCTAATAATAAAAATATTGCCCCCTTACTTAGATTTATTTGATATTTTCATAATACATCAAATAATATCATAAAAAGGGGGCATTAAATTTGCTTACTTTAATATTATTTTAAATTTTAATCATTACAAAACTCTGAGGTGATAGCTTAACCTTACCATTCTCAAATTCAGATTTTCCAAGTTCATAAATTTTTGTGCCATTATAGCTTGTGGTAATCTCTGTACTCTCTCCAAGTGGGTTAAAGAACATTACCAGACTGCCTCTCTTATAATAGAATGGAAGCATTCCTTCTGTGTAGGTAAATTCAAGCTCACCGTTTCCGTGTAAATCCTCATAATTATGACGAATTGCAATCATATCGGTAACAACCTTATAAATACTGTCAGGGTCATCTTTCTGATTTTCAACAGTAGGAGCATTCTCGCTCTTGTCTGTAGGCAAATATGGATTATCACTTGTTGAAAATCCAAGATTTTTACCTTCACACCATTGCATTGGAGTTCTGGAGCCTGTACGGCTGAAGCCTCCCTCTTTGCTGATAAGCTCTGCCTGATACCTCATACCAATTTCATCACCATAATAAAGGAAAGGTACTCCCGGCATTGTAAAAATAAATGCATTAATAAGCTTAATTGCTTTTTTATCAAGATACGCTGTTACTCTCGGCATATCATGGTTATTTGTCATAAAGCTGATATATCCGTTATCCTTTGAAGCCTCATAATTTGGCAAATATTCATCTGTGAAAGCCTTTATATCGCCCTTACCATTTGGATTAAATACAGCCTTATCGCCCCACTCTCCATAGCGGAACAGTCTGCTGTAACCGTTACCATAATGGTCAAGATAAAAGTCCATATGAAACCCTGCATTATTAATTGCTCTCTGAGGACCGCACCATTCGGCGACCATAGCCGCATCAGGATAGTCCAAATCAAGCATATCCCTGACACCTCTCCAGATTTTTGCGGTTGCAATTTTCTCATCATCATTCTTAACCAGAGAATCTGCCATATCAACACGAAAACCGTCTGCACCTCTGTCAAGCCAAAATCTCATTACATCCTTGATAGCCTCTGCTGTTGCAAGACAGTCAGGGTGGTCACATGGTAACTGCCATTCAGGATGAGTGATTTCGTGAAAACCATAGTTGAGTGCAGGCTGAGAGCTAAAGTAATTAACCATATAATTTCCATTACGCTCACAGATACCGCACATCATTCTGTACTGAGGAGGAGCGTCCCAGACACTTTTGGTAAAGATATATCTGTTTGACAGCTCAGTTTCATCAGCTTTCTTAGCCTGCAAAAACCAAGGGTGAGTATCAGAGGTATGACCTGGAACAAGGTCAAGTAAAATTTTCATACCTTTTTCGTGTGCAACATTAAAGAGATTAATCAAATCTTCATTAGTGCCATATCGTTCAGCAACCTTCTTATAATCACGCACATCATAGCCTGCATCCATAAATGGGGAATCATAAACAGGATTCAGCCATATTGCATTACAGCCAAGATTTCTTACATAGTCAAGCTTCTCAATAATACCATTTATGTCACCAATACCGTCACCATTGGAATCATAAAAGCTCTGAGGATAAATTTCATAAAATACAGCATCTTCAAGCCACTTCGGCATATTTGGCATAATTAACATTCCTTTCAAAAATATGTATATTATACACAATAATTTTAACATTTATACACTATAAATGCAATAATAATTAGTAAATTTTTGAAATTAAAATTCCATTAATAAATACTTGCAAATAACGCATAAACATCATAATATGATAAGGTAACAGTCCGTAAAACCGCAAAGGAGGAAAAACCTTGACCGTTGATAAACTTGCAGAAAACAGAGTATTAATTACCTTGTGCAATGAGGATATGAAAGATTTTTCGTTAGATTATAGCAGGCTGAGCTTAAATGATATTCATTCAAGAAAGATATTAACACGAATTATGCAGTTGGCGTGCTTTAAATTTGGAATTGAATTAAGTGGTAAAAATGTTCTGATAGAGGCATTACCGCTTGATGATGAATGTTATCTTTTATTAACGATAAACCGAAAATACAGCAGAACATATCGGCTGAAAAAAACTACCTGCCAATGCTATAGACTTGGGAAAAGCAGTAATTTTCTTGATACAGTTGAACAGCTTTACAGACAGAATGTATGCTGTAATAAAAATTCAGCTTATGTATATAAGGATGAATATTATTTGATATTTGAATATCCCGCAATACCGCATAAGTTTAAGAGAGTTCTATCAGAGTATGGGAAACGGAGCGGAGGTAACATATCTGCCGCTATTATTAAAGAAAACGGAAAAATGCTGTGTAAAACTAATGCAATAGCACAAATTGGAAAACATCTTGTATAATGTTTGAAATTATAAATTGAAGTTAAGTTTCATAAATATAATTAAGAAAAGCGACAAAGAACAATCTCTGTCGCTTTTTCTATTAATAGGATAAAATATCCATTAGGTTATAATATTATCATTTCGCATTTATATTAATATATTCAGCCTTTAGCTTAGAATATAAAATTTTCTGACTTGAATATAATCCATAATAACCGCTTAACATATATGCTACTGCTACACCACCTGCAAAGAATATCAATCCGTCAGAACCAAAAAACTCAATACTTAACAATATTGATGCAAGAGGACAGTTGATTACTCCGCAGAACAGGCAAATCATTCCAACAGCCGCACCAAAGCTTGGATTTAATCCGATAAGTGGTGCAAAAACACAACCAAAGGTTGAACCAATAAAAAGTGTAGGTACAATTTCTCCGCCCTTAAATCCACAGCCTATCGTAACAGCAGTAAATATGATTTTCCAGAAAAAAGCATCGCCCTTCGCAATTCCACCAATAGCATTTGCAATTATCGGAGAGCCTGCACCATTATAATCTTTGCAGCCTACTAAAAAAGTAAGTGCTATTATTATGATTGCACCTGTTATAACTCTGAGAAATTCATTGGGAATATACTTTTTAGCATATTTATGAACTGTTTTCATTGCAACGCAAAAAATTATACTTAGTTCAGCACAAACTGCCGCAAGTCCAACAACTCTAACAATATTTAATAAATCAAGCTGAGGAATAACCTCTGATATATTAAAATACAAGGGTGATAATCCAAGACTTATTGCAATAGAGTATGAGAGCAATGATGAAACAAAACAGGGGACAAGTGCTGAATAATATGTAACACCAACGCTTATTACTTCAAGTGCAAAAAATGCGGCAGTTATCGGAGTACAGAATAATGATGAAAAAACCGCACTCATTCCGCACATTACGGCAATATGCATATCCTTTTCATCAAGCTTTATTATATTTCCGACAAATGAACCCAGACTGCCACCAAGCTGTAATGCCGCACCCTCTCGTCCTGCCGAACCGCCTACAAGGTGGGTTATTACTGTCCCTAAAAATATCAATGGAGCAACTATCCAAGGTACTTTTTCTTTTGTTCTTATGGAGTCTATTACAAGATTTGTTCCAGGGTCATTTACTATATTTGAGCCTTTATATAATGCGACTATCAGCACACCGCCTACAGGCAACATAAATATCATCCACCAGTTTTCGTTGTTGAATTTATTGGCAAATGAAATGCAATATCCGAATGCTGTGCCTATTATTCCGCCTATTCCTCCTGTTATGCTTGCTATTAATACCCATTTTAAAAATGTACTGATATAATTTGATGCTGAAAATATTTTCTTTCTTACTTTTCTTATCATTTTTTAATCTCCCAATTATAAATGGGCAAAAATAACAACTTGCACAATAAATCAAGAAAAATAATCTTGTTTTCAATATAAAATCAGGTTTTAACACCTTTAAATTAGCTTTTTATTTGTGCATTTTAACAACTGATTTGAATTTTGCTCATTTATAGCTCCCAAAATATAATTTTATTTTGTAATATTTTTTTATATTTCTTTTGAGAGCTTCCTTTTATCAAGATAATTCTGCAATATTATCGTTGCTGCAACCTCATCAACAACATTTTTTCTCTTTTTACCCCTTGTATTAGTCGTATTAAGAAAATTATGTGCTGTTATTGTAGTTCCTCTTTCATCCTGCATTACGGTTTCAATTCCTGTAAGCTCGGTTAGCTTTGAAGCAAACTCTCTTGCATTTATAGCACTTTCACCCTCAGAGCCATCCATATTTTTTGGCAAACCTACCACAATTAATTCTGCTTTTGTTTCTTGGACTGCCTCTGCAACCTTGTCAGGCAATTTGTTTGGCGATTTTTCAAATATTACTTTGTATGGTGATGCAAGAAATTCTGTTTTATCGCATACAGCTATTCCTGTTCGTGCTTTTCCTAAATCTACTGACATTATTATCATTTGCTTTTCTCCCTGTTTCATTATCTCCTTTTATTATAGTCTAATTTTGCTAAACATACAATAATATTATTCAGAAATCTTTGTTTTATATTTTAATTTGTTTCTTTGAATTTTTCTACAAAAGAATTTATAAACTGTCATTCATATATTGACAAATCCGTTGACCTTGCAGAGCTATAATATAAATATAGAAATTTTCTTATATTTCTGTATGCTTTAAGATTTTAAGGCGATAATTGAAAAACAAAGGACGGTTGATTTTTATGGCAGCAGTTAGTGTTGCAGGTACAAAGGCAGTCAATTCGGCTAAGAACGGCGGTACTATTGCAAGGACTGCTGTGTTGAATGTGGCTTATTTTCTTTGTGGTATTCTCATTTCAAGGGGTGCTGTGCTGGGGGAGCTTGCTCCGTTTGGTGCATCATACTCTGCCGCAGTTCCCAAAAAATTTCTGTTTTCTGCTTTGGCAGGTACTGCACTCGGATACATTATTCTAAAACCCTCAGACAGCTTTCGTTATCTGGCTGTTATTATTGCTATCGGTGCTTTGAGGTGGCTTTTGAGCGATATTACAATCGTGAGTGAAAGCAGAATTTTTGCTCCTTTGGTGGCTTTTGTTCCGCTTACGGCTACAGGTACTATTCTGCTGTTTTCATCATCAAGTACTATGACCTCTTTTGCTGATTGTTTAATTGAGGCAGTTATTGCAGGTGCGGCAGCATATTTTATTAATATTGCAGTAGCTCTTGCAGGTCAGAAAAGAGGTATATCTGCGTTTAATCAGCAGGAAACTGCAAGTCTTGTTATGACAGGCTGTGTAATGGTGCTTGCCTTTGGCAGTATTACATATCAGAATATATCATTAGGCAGAATAATAGCAGTAATAATAATTATGCTTTGTGCGGCTTATGGAGGTATTGCGGGCGGTGCTGTTAGTGGAATTGCTACAGGCTCAATTTTCAGCATTGCTGACAGAGGTCAGGGATTTATTTGTGGTGGCTTTGCTTTTGGCGGTCTTATGGCAGGCTTGTTTTCATCGCTCGGAAAAATTGGTTGTGCAATATCCTTTGTTATTGCAAATGGTGTGATGAGTCTTGCTTTTAACCAGAATATTACTATGCCGAATTTTCTGCTTGAAAGTCTGGCAGGTGCAGGCGTATTTTTATTTTTGCCTGCCGAGGTTGGCAATATCATTTCCCCTATGTTTATTTCTGATAAAAAATCAACTTTAAGCGAGGTTTTGCATAAAAATCTTATTATGCGTCTGAATTTTGCTTCAAAGGCGGTATATAATGTAAAAAATGATGTAAATAAGGTTTCCGAAGAATTAAAAAAGCTGTATTCCCCTACATTTGATAGTGTGTGCGAAAATGTAGCTGAAGATGTCTGCAATGGATGTGGACTTAGAAAATATTGTTTTGAACATAAGGGTGGTGTTACCTATGATGATTTTCACCGATTAGAGGAGATTTTACAGATTAAGGGTGAAATTTCTGATAAAGATGTTGACAAGGCTTTTATAAAAAAGTGTTGCAAAAAAGGTGAAATTGCAGATAGTATGAATGCAAATTATCGTGAATATCTTTCAGGAATTGAGGCTGAACAGAGAGTTGCGGATATACGAAGTGTAGTGGCAGGACAGTTTGCAGGAGTTAGTGATATATTAAGCGACCTTGCAGATGAGTTCAGTACGGCATTAAGATGTGATGCTGAAGCATCAAAGCGTATAATCAAGGCGATGCAGGAATTAGGAGCAATGCCGACAGAGTGCATATGTATGTTATCGGATAACGGCAGAATGATAGTTGAGCTTGAATTATCAGAAAAAAGCGAAAGAAAAGTATCAAAGGGAATGATAATGAGAGAAGTATCAAAATGTTGTGGAAGAAGATTTGATTTGCCTACAGTATCATATGCAGGAGGAAGAGCAAGAGTGGCACTTTGTGAGATGCCGACATATGATGTTGAGATAGGCACAGACCAGCATATAGCAAATGGAAGTAAGCTTTGCGGAGATTGCATAGATTATTTCAATGACGGATTTGGAAAAACATATGCAATAGTATGTGACGGAATGGGAACAGGCGGAAGAGCAGCAGTAGATGGAAATATGGCAGTATCAGTAATGGGAAGATTACTAAGGTCAGGTTTATCGGCAGACAGCTCGTTGCAGATAGTAAATTCTGCACTTATGATAAAAAGTGAGGATGAATCTCTATCAACACTTGATGTAACCAGTATAGATTTATACACAGGAAAGGTGACATTGAGAAAGGCAGGAGCACCGCTTACATTAATAAAAAGGAATGGAAGAATAATATCAAGTGAAATGCCGTCATTACCGGCAGGAATATTAAGCAGTATAAAATTTTCATCAGACACATATAGGCTATCGACAGGAGATATGATTGTTATGGTATCAGACGGAGTAGTAACAGGTGATGAAAGATGGCTGGAAAAGCTAATAAAATCATGGAACGAGGGAAGCACGCAGGATTTGGCAAGGGCGGTTGTTGATGAGGCTATAAAACGCAGAAATGACAGCAGGGAAGATGATATGACCGCAGTTGCAATAAAGCTTATAGAGAATTGAAAATAATAAAAAGTAAAAGTGACTACCTGACTTTTTAAATCAGATAGTCACTTTTATTTAAATGCAAATTAAAATTATTATAATAAAGAAAAGTCAATGCTATTTCAAATTAGTATGACTATATATGTTTTTTATGTTGCGTTCAGAATATTGTATAATATTGAAAATTGAAGAAGCATTTTTATCAAAATATGTAGCAATAATATCTGGTGATAGTGCGATAGAAATATTTTCATCTTCAATAATAGAATTTATGATTTCAAGCTCCAATAACATTGATGCATTACAAAGTGAAGAGTATTTTCCATTGCTGATTGAAAAAATAGATTGATTATTGTTATTCTCAGCGGAATAGATTTTTCTGAAAACCTGATATTCAGCTTCCATAAGATAATTACTAATTGCGGAGGTTAGGTTTTTATTTCCGATTTTTGCAAGAATATCAAAAATAACTGAGGTTGATTGCAGAAGCTGTTTTTTGTTGATTTGTGTAATGACATTTCCCTTTAAAAGACTTATATCTTCGTTTATATCAAAATTATCTGATATTTCGGTTGATTTTTGATTAACGGTTCTGCCAAGGAGATAGTCGCAGGAAACATCGTAATATTCGGCAATTTTGATAAGAAAATCAAGACCACATTCTCTGATACCTTTTTCGTAGTGAGAGAGCAACGCTTGTGATATTTCCAAATCAGCTGCAACTCTTTTCTGACTTAACCCTCTGTCCTTTCTAAGAAATGATATAATTTTAGGGAAATCCTTGTTCATACCTTGACACCTCAAAACAAATGATAGTATAATAAAAAAGAAAGCTTACAATACAGTAAGTATAATAAAAAAATTACTTTTTGTAAATACTAAAATAGAAAGTTTTGGAGAATTTTATGAAATCATATATTATTCACTTTATACGACATGGTGCTATTGATGAAACAATGGCAGGAAAATATATAGGAACAACAGATGTAACATTATCTGATAAAGGCAGAATGGCACTCAGAAAGCTTGATTACGAAGAAAAATATCCCGGAACACAGGTAGTGTTTACCAGTCCGTTAAAACGCTGTACAGAAACATGTAAAATTCTGTATCCTGAGCAGACACCATTGGTGATAGATAATCTGTCCGAATGTAACTTTGGTGAATGGGAGGGCAAAACAGCCGAAGAATTAAAAGGAAATTCAGATTTTGAAAAATGGCTTGCAGGTGATAGTAGTGTAAAACCGCCAAAAGGGGAGAGCAATGCAGATTTTACAAGACGAATTTGCCTTATGTTTGAGAGTATGGTTGACGGATTAATAAAAACAGGAACAACCGAGAGTGTAATAGTCACTCATGGTGGAGTAATAATGACCTTGCTTGCAATATATGGAATGCCACAGGCAAAACCATTTGAATGGGTAATGGATAATGGATTTGGATATTCAATGAGAATAACTCCAATTCTATGGCAGCGTGACAAAGTTGGTGAGGTATTTCAGGTTATACCAATTCCAAATGAGGATGAATAAGCTGTTAATTATAAGCTCTCTGGCTTTCAGGGGGCTTTTAATATTACTTTGATTTTTAGTTTACAAAAACCAAAAATCAGCTATATAAAAACGGAGATTTGCAAGATTTATAATAGAACTTGCAAATACTCAATTTTACCTAAATGTTGTTTTTAGGTGCATAATAGTTGCTGACTATAATAATTTTAAATTTTTAGCAAATACCCCTTGACATTACCGCTTATCTGCTATATAATTTAAGCATAGAAGCAAACAAGAATATATTGAGTTGTTTGTGATTTATAATTTAATATATGAACAAAGAAGTTCATCTGAATTTATCAGATAAATATATTGCAATTTTAAATGTTTTAAGTTGCAAAAGCTGATAAATTAAGATGAACTTTTTCTGCTTCTCTGGCAAATAATTTTCAGGAGGTTTTTTTAATGAATGCAGGAAACATTGGTTTTATGTTGATTTGCTCAGCCTTTGTCTTTTTTATGACTCCGGGTCTGGCAATGTTCTATGGGGGACTTGTACGAAAAAAGAATGTTGTTAATACTATGATGACTTCAATTTTTATTATCGGTACAGGTATTGTAATGTGGGTGCTTTTTGGTTATTCTCTTTCCTTTGCACCAACTTCAAATGGTTTTATTGGTGATTTCAGCTGGATTGGTCTTGAGGGTGTTTCTACTACTGACGGCTACACTGAAGGCTCTGCTATTCCTAATATGGTGTTCAGTGCTTTCCAGATGATGTTTGCAGTTATTACTCCTGCACTTATTACTGGTGCTGTTGCAGGCAGAATGAAGTTTAAATCACTTTTTGTATTTATCATACTTTGGACTATTGTTGTTTACTATCCTTTGGCTCATATGGTTTGGGCAACAGGCGGTGTCCTTGGTCTTGACGGAATTGGTGCTCTTGATTTCGCTGGCGGTGATGTTGTACATATCAGCTCAGGTGTATCTGCTCTTGTGCTTTGTATTCTTCTCGGCAAACGCCGTGATTATGACAGAGCAAATTACAGAATCCACAATATCCCTACCGTAGTTCTTGGTGCTTCCTTACTTATGTTTGGTTGGTTCGGATTTAATGCAGGTTCTGCTCTTGAGGCAAATGGTCTTGCAGCTCACGCATTTATGACAACTGCTGTTTCTGCAGCTGCGGCTCTCCTTTCTTGGATGCTCTGTGATGTTGTTCTTAACAAAAAGCCAACTCTTATCGGTGCTTGTACCGGTATGGTTGCAGGTCTTGTAGGTATTACACCTGGTGCAGGCTTTGTACCTGTATGGGCAGCAGTAATTATAGGATTTACAACAAGCCCTGTTTGTTATATGATGATTTCCTATGGCAAGAAAAAGTTCGGTTTTGATGATGCTCTTGATGCATTCAGCTGTCATGGTACAGGAGGTATCTGGGGTGGATTGCTCACAGGTGTATTTTCAAGTACAGCAATTAATGCTGATGCAGGAAATGGTATAGTTTATGGTGAGTTTGCCCAGTTTGCAGCTCAGGCAGCAGGTATCGGAATTACACTTGTAATTGCAGTAGTTGGAACATTAATCTGCTATGCATTGACAAGACTTGTTACAGGTAAAATCAGAGTTGATGCAAAGGATGAAATGCTTGGTCTTGACATTACACAGCATGGTGAGTCTGCATATCCGTCATTCAATGGTCTTGAATAATTGACTTAATGATATATAATAGAGTGTGTGTTTTGTTATTATTAAAATTTAAGGAGGCTTATGACAAATGGCAGATAATAATAAAGAGTGTCAGTTAATTAAAATTGAAGCAGTTGTGCGTGATGAAATGTTTATTGATGTAAAAAACGCACTTGCAGATATTGGAGTAAATGGTATTACCGCATATCAGGTAGTAGGCTGTGGTATTCAGAGAGGTATGTCTGAATATGTAAGAGGTCAGAAGATTGATGTTCAGGTGTTGCCAAAAATCAAGTTTGAAATTGTAGTTTCATCTGAAGAATGGGAAGCAAAAACTATTGAGGCTATTAAAAAGGCAGCATTTACAGGACATCCTGGTGACGGAAAAATTTTCACATCCTATATTAAGCAGGCTATAAAAATCCGAACAGGAGAAACTGGCTATGATGCAATTCAATCACCTAACTTTGATGATTGATTTTATATGAAATAATTTAATATTTTATGACCCCCTTGAAATTTTGATTACGGAATTTTGAGGGGGTTGTTTATTTGCTTTTTATTACAATGTCAAATTTATTATAACAGAAAGTTTATTGTTTATTTTTAGTTGATAAATTTTCGGAGTTATGTTATAATGTTTTAAATTGCGTTATTATACCATTTTTTCGGATTGTTGGTTTATGGAGGTTATAATTTGGTGGTTTTTGGAATAGATCCTGGCTATGCAATAGTCGGCTGGGGAGCTATCAGCTATAAAACAAATTATTATAAGGCATTAGGCTTTGGCTCTATACAGACTCAGGCTCATACGGATTTTAACAGCAGGCTTGAACAGATTTATGATGAATTATATTCAATACTTAACCGCTGTCGTCCTGATGCACTTGCCATT
Source organism: Ruminococcus sp. (assembly GCA_024403825.1). GTDB lineage: Bacteria > Bacillota > Clostridia > Oscillospirales > Acutalibacteraceae > Ruminococcoides. The sequence continues at coordinate 28,245 of JAKSRB010000005.1, forward strand.
GAAAAATTATACTTTCAGACCAATCAGAAAACTGCTATTCAGGTTGCGGAGGCAAGAGGTGTTACCTTGCTTGCCGCACAGAAGTTAAAAATACCGATTTTTGAATATACACCTTTACAGGTAAAGACGGCTGTTACAGGATATGGAAAAGCTAAAAAGCCTCAGGTTATGGAGATGACTCGCAGACTTTTAAAGCTTGATGAAGTTCCTAAGCCTGACGATACTGCTGATGCTCTTGCTATTGCAATTTGTCATACACAGGCGGCAGGCTCACAGCTAAGACGGGATTTATTCAGAAAGGAAATTTGATTATGCTTTATTCTGTAAGAGGAAAGCTGATTTATTCAACATCTTCAAATGCTGTTGTTGAATGTGGTGGTGTGGGTTATAATTGTCAGACTACCAGAAATACAATTAAAACCTTAAAGCCTGATTCTGAGGTTATGCTTTATACATATCTTAATGTGCGTGAAGATGCGGTGGATTTGTATGGCTTTGCAACTAAAACTGAGCTTGATACATTTAAAAATCTCATTACTGTAAGTGGGGTTGGTCCAAAGGCTGGACTTTCAATCTGTTCTGAGCTTACTCCTGAGCAAATTGCAATGGCTGTTGCTACTGATGATGTGAAAACTCTTACACAAGCTCAGGGTGTCGGCAAAAAAACCGCACAGCGTATTGTTCTTGAATTAAAGGATAAGCTTGCAAAGGCGGCTGTTACCTCTGATAATGGTATGTCTGCTGTAGCTTCGGCAGCGGCAAATGCATCAAGTGGAAATATTCCAAAGGCGGTTGAGGCTTTGGGAGTTCTTGGCTATACTCCGTCAGATGTTTCGCCTGTCCTTGCAACTCTTGACAGCTCTCTGCCTGTAGAACAGCTTATCGCTATGACCTTGAAACAAATGGGTAGAAAATAATTGGAAAGATTTTAATTTATTATGAGTAAAATGGAATTTTCTGAAGAATTTGATTTTGAAAACAGAATAATGGATACATCTGAAATTCCTGAGGATGCCGTTGAGGGTGATAATCCGCTCAGACCTAAAACTCTTGATGAATATATCGGTCAGGAAAAAGCTAAGGAAAATCTGAAGATTTTTATTGAGGCGGCTAAAATCAGAGGAGAATCTCTCGACCATGTTTTGCTTTACGGTCCTCCAGGACTTGGCAAAACAACTCTTTCAGGTATTATTGCAAATGAACTTGGAGTTTCTCTGAGAATTACCTCAGGTCCTGCTATTGAAAAACCAGGTGACCTTGCCGCATTGCTAACAAATCTTAATGCAGGTGATGTGCTTTTTATTGATGAAATTCATCGTCTTAGCCGTTCAGTAGAGGAAATCCTTTATCCGTCAATGGAAGATTTTGCTATTGATATAATTACAGGTAAAGGGCAGATGGCGGCATCATATCATTTGCCTTTGCCAAAATTCACTCTTGTAGGTGCAACAACAAGAGCAGGACAGCTTACTGCTCCGCTGCGTGACCGTTTTGGTGTGGTTCTCAGACTTGAATTATATACACCCGAGGAGCTTGCCAAAATTGTTGAACGAAGTGCAGGCATACTCGGCGTAAGGATTGAACACGAGGGTGCAATAGAAATTGCCTCACGCTCAAGAGGTACTCCACGAATTGCAAACAGAATGTTGAAGCGTGTAAGGGATTTTGCAGAAGTAATGTCAGACGGAGTAATTACCCTTGAAACAGCACGAACAGCACTTGACCGACTTGAGATTGATGAGTTAGGACTTGACCAGAACGACAGGAGAATGCTTGAAGCTATAATAAGGTTTTACAATGGCGGACCTGTTGGACTTGAAACTCTTGCGGCGGCAATAGGTGAAGAAGCAATTACTATCGAGGATGTTTATGAGCCGTATCTTTTACAGATAGGATTTTTGAGCCGAACACCAAGGGGAAGATGTATTACAGCTGAGGCTTGCAGACATCTCGGTTATGATTTTCCAAAAGGAACAGTAAATGCAATGCCGACACAGCCAAGCTTGCTTGATGGTCAATAATAAATTTGAGTTAAATTTAAATTAATAATTTACATAGATAAAGCATATTTTAATAATAAAAAATATCGGAGGTAATTAATTTGGGAAGATTATTTGGAACAGACGGTGCAAGAGGTATCGCCAATAAAGAGCTTACACCACAGCTTGCAATGAATATAGGCAGAGCTGCCGCAATGGTGCTTATCAGCAATGAGGTTGAACAGCCAACAATTATCATTGGTAAGGATACAAGACTTTCAGGGGATATGCTTGAGGGTGCTTTGATTGCAGGACTTTGCTCAGTTGGTGCAAATGTAAAATTACTCGGAGTTGTTCCGACACCTGCTGTAGCTTACCTTGTTGGCAAGTATAGTGCAGATGCTGGTATTATGATTTCTGCATCACATAATCCATATGAATTTAACGGCATAAAGATTTTCAGCTCTGAGGGAACAAAGCTTCCTGATGACCTTGAAAACAGAATCGAAGAAATTGTGCTTGACAATGTTGTTGATTATAAGGTTGCTGAAAAGGGCAGAATAGGTAAGGTTGAAGTAGTTGATAATGCCGCAGACGATTATATTGAACATGTTGTAAAGTCAATAGATATGGACTTAGAGGGAATGGAGGTTGCTCTTGACTGCTCAAACGGTTCATCATCAAGAACTGCTGAAAAGCTCTTTACTAAGCTTGGTGCAAAGGTTCATATGCTTTTCGACAAGCCTGACGGAGTTAATATAAATAAGGATTGCGGTTCAACACATATCGGTAAATTACAAAGCTATGTTCGTGAGCATAAGCTTTGCTGTGGTCTTGCGTTTGACGGTGATGCAGACAGATGTCTTGCTGTAGATGAAAACGGCAATCTTGTTGACGGTGACTATTTAATTGCCATTTGTGCAAAGGATATGAAGGACAGAGGAGTATTAAAGAAAAATGCCGCTGTTGGTACAGTAATGACCAATATGGGATTTAATAAATTCTGTGATGATAACGATATTCACTTTGTATCAACAAAGGTGGGTGACCGTTATGTTCTTGAGGCTATGCTCAGAGAAGGATATAATATCGGTGGTGAGCAGAGCGGACATATAATTTTCCTTGACTATGCAACAACAGGTGACGGTGAGCTTTCAGGTGCAATGGTGCTAAGTATTATGAAGCGTACAGGTGAAAAGCTCAGCAACCTTGCAAAGGTTATGGAGAGATTTCCACAGGTACTTATAAATGTTACAGTAAGCAATGAAGCTAAGCTTTCATTCTATACTGATAAAGAGATTAAGGCTGAAATCAAGAGAGTAACAGATATTCTCGGCGACAGAGGAAGAATTTTAATCAGAGTTTCTGGAACAGAGCCACTTGTAAGAGTTATGCTTGAGGGTGAAAACCTCGAAGAAATTCAAAGTCTTGCTGAAGAAGCCGCAAATGTAGTAAGGGAAAGATTATCATAATGCGTTTATCAGAAAATTGGAATGACTATGAGCTTTTAGATACTTCGGACGGAGAAAGGCTTGAGCGTTGGGGCGAAATAATTTTAATTCGCCCTGACCCTCAGATTATATGGACAACTGATAAGAAAAATCCGCTTTGGAGAAAGGCTCACGCAAGATACCACCGCAGTAACAAGGGTGGGGGATATTGGGAGCAGTATCGCAAGGTGCCTGACCGTTGGACTATAAATTATGGAAATCTTGTTTTTAATATAAAGCCAATGGGCTTTAAGCATACAGGAGTTTTTCCTGAGCAGGCTGTAAACTGGGATTTTGCGGCTGAAAAAATCCAAATGGAGAACCGACCGATTAAGGTTCTGAATCTTTTTGGTTATACAGGCTGTGCAACACTTGCCTGTATGAATGCAGGTGCAAATGTTACTCATGTTGATGCATCTAAAGGAATGGTTCAGTGGGCTAAGGAAAATGCTGTATCAAGCGGACTTGCAGATAAACCTGTAAGATGGCTGGTTGATGATTGTGTAAAATTTGTTCAGCGTGAAATCAGGCGTGGAAATCGTTATGATGCAATAATTATGGACCCACCGTCATACGGAAGAGGTCCTAATGGTGAAATCTGGAAGCTTGAAGAACAGCTTTATTCTTTAGTTGACCTTTGTAAGCAGGTATTGTCTGATGAACCGCTTTTCTTTATACTTAATTCATATACTACAGGGCTTTCGCCTGCGGTTATGGAATATCTGCTTGGAGTTATGCTAAAAAGTGAGTTTGGTGGCAGGATTTCAAGTAATGAAATTGGATTAAAGGTAACTGATACAGGGCTTATTTTGCCTTGTGGTTCAACCGCAATTTGGGAGAAGTAATAAATGGAATTTATCTCAGCTCAGGATATATATTTTTCATATGAGGAGATTGAGGTCGGCAAAAAGGTTATTAATGCTGTTGACGGTGTGTCACTTGAAATAAAAAAGGGTGAATTTGTAGCTTTGCTCGGACATAACGGCTGTGGTAAATCTACAATGGCAAAGCATTTCAATGAAATGCTTCTGCCTGATAAGGGAAAAGTCTTTGTTGACGGTGATGATACGGCAGATGAAAGCAAAACCTTTGATATAAGAAAAAAAGTCGGATTGGTTCTGCAAAACCCTGATAATCAGTTAGTAGCAAGTATCGTTGAAGAGGATGTTGCGTTCGGACCTGAAAATCTTGGAGTACCTCCTGAGAAAATCCGAGAGCGTGTTGATAGTGCGTTAAAGGCTGTAGATATGTATGAATACAGAAAGAATGCACCCTTCAAGCTTTCCGGTGGTCAGAAAAAGCGAATTGCAATAGCGGGCATACTTGCAATGCAGCCAGAGTGTATAGTCCTTGACGAGCCTACTGCAATGCTTGACCCAAGTGGCAGAGATGAAGTATTGTCAACCCTTATAAAGCTTAATCGTGAAAACAATATTACGATAGTTCTTATTACGCATTATATGGATGAGGCAGTTCTTGCTGACAGGGTTATAGTTATGGATGCAGGAAAAATTCTTACAGAGGGTAAGCCTGATGAAGTTTTTTCTCAGGTTGAATTGCTGAAAAAGCACAGGCTTGATGTTCCACAGGCAACTGAGCTGATTTATAAATTAAGGGGCTGTGGAGTGAATTTTGATAAGGTTCCTCTCACAGATGAAGAGTGTATAAAAATGCTTGAGGAGGTGCTTAAGTGAGTATCCTTGAGCTTAAAAACCTTACTTATACTTATGGAAAGAAAACAGCATTTGAAAAAACCGCTGTTGACAATGTTAATTTAAGCATTGAAAAAGGCGAATTTATCGGTATAATCGGACATACTGGTTCTGGTAAGTCAACGCTTGTACAGATGCTTAACGGACTTATAAAGCCTACAAGCGGACAAGTACTGCTTGACGGTGCGGATATTTGGGAAAAGCCAAAGGAAATAAGAAAAATACGATTTAAGGTTGGAATGGTTTTTCAATATCCTGAGTATCAGTTATTTGACGAAACTGTATATAAGGATATTTCTTTCGGACCTAAAAACAAGGGGCTTACTGGAGCAGAGCTTGACAAGGCGGTCAGAGATGCGGCAAAGTTTGTCGGAATGAAGGACGAATTGCTTAATAAATCACCCTTTGATTTATCAGGTGGAGAAAAACGCAGAGCCGCAATAGCAGGTGTTATTGCTATGCAGCCAGAGGTGCTTGTGCTTGATGAACCTACAGCAGGTCTTGACCCTATGGGCAGAGAATTATTGCTCAGTCAGATTGCACAGTATCACAGAGAAAGAAAAAATACCGTATTGCTTGTTTCACACAGTATGGAGGATATAGCGAGGGTTGCTGACAGAATTATAGTAATGAGCAATTCTCATTGCGTTATGTTTGATAAAACAAAGGAAGTTTTTTCACGAGGCAGAGAGCTTGAAAAAATCGGACTCAGAGTACCACAGATTACTAAAATTATGCTTGAGCTTCGTGAAAAGGGAATAGATGTTGATGAGGGGATTTTGACAGTTGATGACGCTGTTTCTCAGATAACCTCAATTTTAAAGAGAAAGGGCAGGCTATGGTAAGAGATATTACACTTGGACAGTATTATCCTGGGAAGAGCTTTTTGCATAGGCTTGACCCAAGGTCAAAAATAATTCTGCTTATTGCATATCTTGTAATTATTTTCTGTACATTCAATTATCTGTCACTTTTGCTTGTTACAATATTTACTGCACTTGTAATCGCTATAAGCGGTGTACCGTTTAAAACATATTTAAAAAGCCTTAAAATTGTCATTACTATTGTAATAATTACTTCAATATTAAATTTATTTTATGGTACAGGTGAACCAATATGGCAATGGTGGATAATTTCAGTAACAGCAAACGGAATTAACAGAGCGATTTTTGTAACTATCCGAATTATTTGTCTGATACTTGCAAGCTCGTGCCTGACCTTTACTACTTCGCCAACCGATTTGACAGATGCACTTGAAAGACTGCTGAAACCACTCAATAAAATTCATTTTCCGGTGCATGAGGTTTCAATGATGATGACACTTGCCCTGCGTTTTGTACCAACACTTCTTGAGGAAACTGATAAGATTATGCAGGCACAAAAGGCAAGGGGTGCTGATATGGAAGCAGGAAATTTATTTACAAGAATTAAAGCAATGATACCTATTCTTGTACCGCTGTTTGTATCAGCCTTCAGAAGAGCATATGAGGTTGCTACAGCAATGGAATGTCGCTGTTATAATGGTGGAAGTGGCAGAACAAGGATGAAGGTTATTCATATGACTAAGCGTGATGCAGTTGGATTTATTGGTGTTGCACTTATAATTATCGGAGTGTTTATATGCAATATAATGATGAAAAAAGTAATATAATAACTGAAAATAATAATATTGATATTGCTGAAAAAAATTTACTTGTAACAATTTCATATGACGGCAAAAATTTTCATGGCTGGCAGATTCAGCGTAATGCAGTAACTGTTCAGGAGGTATTTCAAACCGCTCTTTCAAAAATAATCGGCAATGATTTTGATGTAAAGGGTTGCAGTAGAACTGATAGCGGTGTTCATGCAAATATGTATTGTGTCAGCGTCAGAACCTCGCATCCGATTGAGCCTGAACGCCTGAAAGCGGCTTTAAACAGGTGGCTGCCAATGTCGGTAGTTGTGCTTGATTGTAAAAGGGTTGCCGATGATTTTCACGCTCGTTATAGCTGTGTAAGTAAGGAATATATTTATAAAATATGGAATAGTGAAGTTAGAAATCCGTTTCTTGACGGATATGCTCTGCACTACAGATACAAAATTGATGAGAATATGCTCAATGAGGCGGCTCAGGCTTATGTTGGTAGTCACGATTATACATCTTTTTGTACGCTTGATAATCGTGAAATGGGGGATATGACACGAAATGTAAAGGCATTTTCTGTTGTCAGAAATGGAGATTTAGTGACAATGAAGGTTGAGGCTGACGGTTTTCTTTACAATATGGTAAGGATAATGGTTGGCACATTGCTCAGAATACAGCAGGGAAAAATTCCTGCTGACGGGATTTCTGAGATTATTAATAAAAAGGACAGAAAATATGCAGGACCAACGGCTCAGGCCTGCGGACTGTATTTAAATAAAGTGAATTATTGATTATAAACAGTTCACAAAAGGAGTGAACAATTTGAGTAGAAATAACAAGGCTCGTTATGGCGAACAAAAGACCAAAAAAATTAATCGTGATGTAATGAGCTATGAGGATATGCCTCTTGATGATTATGAACAGGAGAAAACTGAGATTGCTCCTGAGGCTGTAAAAAAAATGCTTATGGGGGTTTGTGCGGCATTATTTGTATGCCTGATAGTATTTGCATTTGCTAATCGACAAAATCTTACATGGGATAATATTTCCGCATGGTGGACATATGATGTTCTTGGAACAGCAGGTGGAGGTTATCCTGTTAATATAGTAGGTTCTCAGGTTTCTGCTGAAAATATAACTGTTTCTCAGAACAGAACAGCTTATGCATCTGATACCTCCTTTGTAACCCTGAATAATACAGGAAATGAAATTGCTAATCTACAGCTAAAATATTCTACACCTGTTATGAAATCAAGCGGTACAAGATTTCTTACCTACGGACTTAATGATAAAAGATACCAGATATTTGATATTGAAAGTGAGAGATATTCCGGTGAGGCAGAAGCAAATATCTACACAGGAGATATTTCATCATCAGGTGTTTATTGTCTTGTAACTGACGGCAACGGATATTTGTCAGTACTGTATGCATTTGATAAAAATAATAATCGTATTTATAAATATTCTTTTTCGGAATTTTATATAACCTCGGTTTCTGTTAATAGTGACGGTACAGGCTGTATTGCCTGCGGTATCTCAAGCTCTGAGGGTGCGGTTACAAGTGGTGTTTATATATTGGATTTCGGTAAGGAAACACCTGTAAATACTTACAGAATTGCTGATGACAGCATAATTTCCTGTAAATATCTCGGAAACAGATACAGTGCTATCGGACAAAATGCTCAATATGTTTTCAAAAACAATAGCGATAAATATGTAACTAACAGCTATAAGGACAGAACACTTACAAATTTCTGCTATAATACTGATACTAATACTTGTATGGTGGCTTTGTCAAAGAGTGGTGACGGCAGAAGCTGTATGCTTGTTGAGTATAATTCAAATGGTGATGAAAGATTTACTGTTGATACAAATTATGGTGCTGAATCAATAGCTACATATAAGGGTGTTGTAGCGGTACTAAGCGATAATATGATTTATACATTTAATTCAGACGGCAGACAGCTTTATGCATCAAATGCAGGGACAGGCTCTAAAAAGCTTATACTTGCATCTGAAAATACTGCTTATGTATTGAGTGTAAATCAGATAAGAAAAATAGATTTAAAAAATACATCAACAGACGATACGGCAAAATAATCGCTTTATCTGTGCTATAATAAATTTGGCTGTATCACAAAAGGTCAGGAGAAACAAATGATTACAAATATTATAATTATTTCAATAGTTGTTTTATTCATAGTCATAGGAGTATTCAGAGGTTTTTTAGGAACGGTGCTTGGTTTTGTAAGTGTTGTAGCCGCTTTGATATGCTCATACTATTTATCAGGTATTCTTGGAAAGCTTGTGTATGATATGTTTATTGCGGATGAATTGTCTGCTAATATTTCAGAATATATCTATCGTTATGGTGCAAGCTATGCCGCAGATAATTTTATAAATGCTCTTCCAAGCTGGGCAGAAAAATTTATCAGTGTTTTTGCTAAAGTTCCTGATTTTGATGTTTCAATGGTTGCAAATTCAGTTAATATTTCTGCTGATAATGCCATAAGCACCACAACAACTCTTATTGTTGATGCGGTTGCTGATTTGGTTGTACCGCTTATAAGCTCAGTTTTTATGATGTTCCTTTTCTTGGTTCTGATGATAATATTCAAACTTATTTCAAGGGTTATTCTAAAAATTGTGGATTTTCCTGTGCTAAAGCAAATCAATGCTGTTTTAGGCGGTGTATTTGGTGCTGCTGAGGGTGTAATTGTAGTATTTTTAGTTGCGTTAATTGCATACTATGTTATGAGTTCTAATTATCCACAATTATTGAAAGACAGCTCAGTAACAGGCGTTTTGTTTAAAACGATTTATAATAGTTTCAGACTTAACTGAGTTTTTGTGTTACATATTTGAATTGTTAATATGACAAAAATAATCTTTTTATGGTAGGTGGTTTTGTGTCAAATACAAATCAAAATGAATGGAAATTCAGCAGGTCAGACCTTTTGACCTTGCCAAATATCCTGACTTATTTCAGAATACTTTTGATTATTCCATTTGCCTGCTATTTTTTAAGTGAACAATATATTTTAGCGGCTTTGTGCTTTGGATTGTCCGGATTGACAGATTGCTTTGACGGTTTAGCGGCAAGAAAGCTTAACCAGATTACTTCGCTTGGAAAAATCCTTGACCCAATAGCTGATAAGCTTACCCTGTTGGTAGTGGTAATATGTATGGTTATATATGTGCCATTTGTATTGCCTGTATTAATAGTTCTTTTATTAAAGGATATTTTAATGCTTTTGGGAGGTATGGATTTAATTAAAAAGGGAATTACACCACCTGCCGCTATGTGGTATGGCAAAACCGGAACTATTGTTTTTTATGTATCTGTATGCATAATAGTTGCATTGAAGGCTGTTTTCAATTATGAAAATTTAGGTTTAGATTTAGCATTATTATCAGTAACAGCCGTTACTATGTTGTTTGCACTTTATAAATATGGCAAAATATATTTTGATATGATTGCAGAATATTCTATGAAAAATATTTGTGATACTGAAAAAATTATTTTTAAATAGAAATAAATCCAATAAAATTTATAAATTACCATTGAATTTTATTTTGCTAACATATATAATTATATTACAAAATTTAAAATTGTTTTTTAGTTGCGGATTTTGTCTGCAATTCAGCTTTGAATAAAATTTGTCTTATTTGAAGTAATGTATAAATATTGATAAAATATAAGGAGAAGCTTATGCTTTGTAGTAGATGTGGAAAACGACCTGCGGTTGTTTTTGTTTCAAATAGTGCTTCCAATGATGCTCCTACAGCAGGCTATTGCCTGACCTGTGCAAAGGAGCTTGGAATAAAGCCTGTAGAAGATTTAATAAGTAAAATGGGTATTACTGATGATGACCTTGAAAATGTTCAGTCACAGATGAATAGCCTTATTCAGAATATTGGAGATAGTGATGATTTAAATCAACTGCTTCAGATGGGTGCGGATAATCTGGCAGAACAGATGGATGAAAACTCATTGAGCGATGATGATTTTTCTCATGGTGCTCCTGCATTTCCTGCATTTTTTAATAATATATTTGGCGGAAATCAGGGTAAGCAAAATACGAAAAATTCTGACGGAAAATCAGGTCAAAAGAAAAAAGAAAAGAAGGATAAAAACAGAAAGCATATCAATTTGTACTGCGAGGACCTTACACGCAAGGCGAGAGAAGGAAAAGTTGATTGCATTATCGGAAGAGATACAGAGATTGAGCGTGTAATACAGATATTGTCAAGACGCACAAAGAATAATCCTTGTCTGATAGGTGAGCCTGGTGTTGGTAAAACAGCCATTGCTGAGGGACTCGCTTTAAGAATTGTATCTGGAAATGTTCCGCAACGATTAAAGAATAAGGAAATTCAGTTGCTTGATTTGACCTCACTTGTAGCTGGTACACAGTTCAGAGGACAGTTTGAAAGCAGAATTAAGGGTTTAGTTTCTGAAATCAAGGAAAACGGAAATATTATTCTATTCATTGATGAGGTACATAGTCTTGTTGGCACAGGTGACAATGAGGGTACAATGAATGCCGCAAATATTCTGAAACCAGCACTTTCAAGAGGTGAGGTTCAGGTAATTGGTGCTACTACCTTTAATGAATACAGAAAGTATATCGAAAAGGATTCAGCACTTGAAAGACGCTTTCAGCCAGTAAAAATAGGTGAGCCTACTATTGCCCAGACCATAGATGTAATTGCAGGTGTAAAGAATTATTATGAAAATCACCATAGAGTAATTGTAAATGATGACATTGTGCGTAAAACTGTAATTTTGTCAGAAAGATATATTACAGATAGATTTTTACCTGATAAAGCCATAGACTTACTTGATGAAAGCTGTGCTTGTGCGGCTCTCAGGAATAAGCATATGGAAAAATATGATAGGCTGAATGATAATCGTCAGGCACTTATTATAAAGAAGGACGAGCTTTCAAGTGAAGATGAAATAAATTATGAGGCTCTTGCACAGGTAAATACTGAGCTTGCAAAGATTGACAATGAGCTTTCAGAATTTGACCCGGAAACATTGACTTCAAAGGTTACTGAGGAAGATATTGCAAAGGTTATTGAATTGTGGACAGGTATCCCTGCATCAAGAATTAAAGAGAACGAGCTTGCTAAGCTTGCAGACCTTGAGGATGAATTGAAAGCAAAGATTATCGGACAGGATGAAGCTGTAAAGGTTCTTTCATCAGCTATCAGAAGAAGTCGTTGTCAGATTTCACCACGCCGTCGTCCTGCATCATTTATCTTTGTAGGTCCGACAGGTGTCGGAAAAACAGAGCTTGTAAAGGTACTTAGTCAGCAGTTATTTGATACACCTGAAACCCTTATCAGACTTGATATGTCTGAGTTTATGGAGAAACATTCGGTATCAAAGATTATAGGTTCACCTCCAGGATATGTCGGATATGACGAGGCAGGACAGGTTACTGAAAAGGTTCGTCGTCGTCCTTACTCGGTATTGCTGTTTGATGAAATTGAAAAAGCTCATCCTGATGTTCTTAATATTCTTTTGCAGATACTTGATGAAGGCAAGGTTACTGATGCACATGGCAGAGTTGTAAATTTTGAAAATACAGTAATTGTTATGACTTCAAACGCAGGCTCAGCAAATCACGAAAGTGCGTTGGGATTTGGCAAAACTCAGGAGGAAGCAAGCAAAGAAAAGGTTATGAAAGCACTTTCTGAATTTTTAAGACCTGAGTTTATTGCAAGAGTTGATGAAGTAATTGTTTTCAACAAGCTTACAGAAGCTGATTTTGTTAAAATAGCAAAATTAATGCTTGATGAATATGTTCCTTCACTTGAAGAAAAGCATATCAGATTTACATTTGATGAAAAGGTTTGTGAGTATCTTGCAAAGAAGTCCTGTACAGGGCAGAGTGGTGCAAGAGATTTGCGTAATGCAATCAGACGAGAGGTAGAAGAGCAAATTGCAAATGAAATGATAAAGGCTGGTATTGATGATATTGTTGCAATAAACATCACAGCCGAAGATGATAAAGTAGTTTTGCAGTCAATTTAATTAGTATTGGGATAATCTGATTTTAAACAAAAGTCAGATTATCCTTTTTTAAATTTGTATCAATATAAAGATGTTTCTCTTGACTAACCTTAAAGTAATAGAATACAATAATATAAAGAGATTTATAAGGGAAGTATTTTGATTTGATTAAGTTAATATCAAGAGTTTTCAGCAGGAATAACAATGATAATATCACAGCAGATGAACGCCTGATATATGGAAATTTATCAGGAATAATTGGAATTGTGCTGAATTTACTTTTGTTTACAGGTAAGCTTATTGCAGGTATAATTTCTTCGTCAGTTTCTGTTGTTGCAGATGCATTCAATAATCTGTCAGATGCAGGAAGCTCGGTTGTAACATTTATTGGGTTCAGACTTGCTCGCAAGCCTGCCGATAGGGAACATCCATTTGGTCATGGAAGATATGAATATCTGGCAGGTCTGGGAATATCGGTTGCAATTTTACTTGTGGGTTTTGAGCTGATTAAGTCATCATTTTTAAAAATACTCCATAATGAACAGCAAAGCCAGATTACAAGGCTATCCGTAATAATTCTTATTGGGTCAGTTATTGTAAAAATGTTTATGTATTTTTTTAATAAAAGACTTTCAAAATTAATCAATTCAAAAACCTTGCGTGCAACTGCACTTGATTCTTTGACCGATAGTATTGCAACCTCTGTTGTAATTGCAGGACTGATTATTTCAAGAATAAGTGGTTTTAATATTGATGGTTATCTTGGAATTGCTGTAGCAATATTTATATTATATACTGGTTTAAATACATTTAAGGAAAGTCTTTCGCCATTGCTTGGAAATCCGCCAAGTATAGATTTTGTAGAGGAAATTAAGAAAATTGTACTTGAAGAAAAAATAATAATCGGTGTGCATGACATAATAGTTCATGATTATGGAGTAGGAAAAACGATAGTATCCTTACACGCTGAAATCTCAGAAAAATGCAATTTGATTGAGGCTCACGATTCTGTTGACAGGGCGGAGCGTAAATTAGAAGAAAAATTTGGCTGTATGACAACAATTCATCTTGACCCGGTGGATTGTGATAATATTGAAACTTTAGAATTGAAATGTAAAATAGCTGATGCTATGTGTGAAATTGATAGAGAATTTTCGATACACGATTTCAGGGTTATAAGAGGAGAGAACACAACAAAAGTAATATTTGATTTAGCTATTCCTTATAATTATAAATATGATATTGAGGAAATCCGCAAGCAGGCAACTCAGAAAATTAAGAATATAGATAAATCATATGAACCTGTAATTCAGATTGAGCAGTTATTTTCTGATTGTGTCTGATAATTTAAAAGCCTGATTTGAATATCATAAATTATCCATAGTGAAGAATTATAAATATTGTAAAATGATGATATTTTATAAAATTCTCACTATGGATATTATTATTTAAAATTTAATTGCCATATGCGTCATAAGTTGAAAAGCGTTAATCTTCATAGCTTTTTACCATATTTTCTACAAATATTCCGTAGCCTTTTTGCGGTTCATTCAAGAATACATGCGTTACTGCACCGACAAGCTTTCCATTCTGGACAATAGGACTACCGCTCATTCCTTGTACTATTCCTCCGCACTCATCTAAGATTTTTTCATCTGTTACCTTTATAACAAAGCTCTCATTTGATTTTGGATTTTTACTGCAAATTCTTGTTATTTCTATTGCATAGCTTTGTATGCTTTCGTTATTAATAGTGGTATAAATTTCAGCCTTGCCTGTTTTTATTTCTCCTGCTTCTGCAAGCTGGATTTTTTCGCCCTCAAAAGTATAATTATCTGTTGCTGTTCCGTATATTCCTATCGGTGTGTTTTTGGTTAAATCTCCTATTTTTGTATCTGTAAAGTATCCGTTCAGACTGCCTGCCTTGCCACTCTTACTTCTGGTAACTCCGCTTATATTTGCTTTTACAACTTCTCCGCTTTCAAGTGGCATTAGTTTTGATGTGTCGCAATCACATATTCCATGCCCCAATGCCGAAAAATAATTTTTATCGCTGTCATAATAAGTTATTGTTCCTATTCCTGCACAGCTATCTCGTACCCATGCTCCTATCAGATATACTCCCACCATATTTTTTATGGGCTTGACAGTTTTGTTGATTTTATTCTCATCACGAATTATTGTTATTTCTATGCTATCTCCATTGCATCCTGTCAGAATGTTTTGCAAATCTTCATTTGTTTTTATTGTTTCTCCTTCTGCCTCGGTGATTATATCGTTTACTCTCAATCCACCGTCTTTGGCAGGACATACATATTTCTGACCGTCAAAATAACCCTCAAGGTCAACGATTATTACTCCGTCAGAATAAAATTTTACTCCGAAGGATTGTCCTCCGAGATATACATATTTATCTGATATATCCTGATTTCCAGCATTTACCGTTATGGTACTTAAACTTGCAAGAATAATTCCTGATATGGCAACTGATAATAATTTTGAGAAATTTTTCAGAAAATCACCCTCTTTCCGTTGCCTTTATTATGTTTTGCATTTATAATATAATAAAACGGTTATTTAAATTATTAAAAAACATTTTGGAATAGCTATATTAAAATGTGTAGATTTAATCTGCTGTATTTCAAGAATTTTTCTTAAATTCAAAGTTATTCTTAATAAAATTCGGAGGAAATAATGGAGCAAAAGATTTGTGGTTTGACTAACGAGGAAGTTGCTGAGCGTGTAAGAAATGGTAAAGTAAATATTACGGATAATCTTAAAACCAAATCATATAAGCATATTTTTTATGATAATATCGTTACACTTTTTAATCTGATAAATATAGTATTGTTTTTAGCTTTGTTGCTGGTAGGCTCTTATAAAAATATGCTGTTTATCGGTGTTGTAGTTGCAAATATAGTTATTGGTATCATTCAGGAAATCCGTTCAAAAAGATGTGTTGACCGTCTTTCAATACTATCTGAGAAAAAAGTAAGGGTTATTCGCAACGGTAATGAAACAGAGGTCGGCAGAGAAAATCTTGTTATTGATGATATTATTGTACTTTCAAGGGGAAATCAGGTGCCTGCTGACTGTGTTGTGGTAAGCGGTGAATGTAGTGCAAATGAAAGCCTGCTTACAGGCGAATCCGATTTAATAGTAAAAAATGTAAATGATGAATTACTCTCCGGCAGTTTTATATCATCAGGTAAATGTATGGCTAAAATTGTAAAGGTTGGTAAGGATTGCTATGCATCAAAAATTAATAGCGAGGCAAAGTACATAAAAAAGGTTAATTCCCGTATTTTGAAATCCTTTAACTTTATTATTAAGCTTTGTACAGCAATTATGTTTCCGATTGGAGTTATATTTTTTATCTGCCAGTTTGATGTTCTTAATGGAGATATTCAGCAAACTGTTGTAAGTACAGTTGCATCACTTATCGGAATGATTCCAAAAGGAATGATTTTACTTACAACCTCGGTTCTTGCGGTTTCAATAATAAAGCTGACAAAGAAAAATGTACTTGTGCAGGAGATGTATTGTATTGAATCACTTGCAAGGGTTGATGTACTCTGCCTTGATAAAACAGGAACCTTGACAGCAGATGAAATGTGTGTTAGTGAGATTATTCCTTTCAATTCTTCAAAAAGTGAGATTAACTCAGCACTTTTTTCAATAGTAAAAGCCTCTGAAGAAATGAATGCAACTCTTAATGCAATAAATGAATATATCAATGCCGAAAATGCTTATAATGTTAAGCATTTTTATCAGTTTTCTTCTGAAAAAAAGTGGTCAGGAGGAAATTTTGACAATGGAAAATCCTATATAATCGGTGCGACAGAATTTGTATTGAGAAATCATAAAAAATATAGTGAGGTATATAAAAGAATTGAGGAATTAAGTCAGACTGTAAGAATATTAGTGCTTGCAAGTAGTGAAGATGAAATAATAAATGGAGAATTACCTGAGAATTTAAAACCTCTTGCTCTTATATTGATTAAAGATAAGCTGAGAGAAAATGTAAATGAAACTGTAGAATATTTTAAGGAACAGGGAGTGACCTTAAAGGTAATATCGGGCGACAGCGTAAAAACTGTAAAAAATATAGCTGTTGAAACAGGAATAGAGGGAGCAGAAAAGGCTGTTGATATGACTACCATTAAAACCGATGAAGAGCTTGTTAAGGTTGCTGAAAAATGTAATGTATTCGGACGAGTTACACCAGCTCAGAAAAAACAGCTTGTAATGGCAATGCAGGCAAACGGACATTTTGTAGCAATGACTGGTGACGGTGTGAATGATGTTCTGGCACTAAAAGAGGCAGATTGCTCGGTTGCGATGGCATCAGGAAGTGAGGCAGCAAGGAATGTTTCTCAGCTTGTATTGGTAAATAACGATTTTTCTGCTATGCCAAATGTTGTTTCAGAGGGCAGAAGAACTATTAATAATCTTGAGAGAAGCTCAGCATTATTTCTTGTAAAAACAATTTATTCAGTAGTGCTTTCGATTATTTTTATATTTTTTAATTCCAAATATCCGTTTGAGCCTATTCAGCTGACTTTGATTGGAGCATTTACTGTTGCTCTGCCGTCATTTGTACTTGCCTTGCAACCGAATGAAAACAGGATTACAGGTAATTTTACTGTTAAAATTCTATCGAGGGCTTTGCCATCTGCGTTATGTGTTATAATTAATATTGTTGCAGTAGCGTTGATTAGTGATACATTCAAGCTGAATAGCGGTGAGGTTTCAACAATATCCGTATATCTTACCGCATTATCCTGCTTTTTGTTAGTGTTAAGGCTGTCATATCCGTTCAATTTGCTTAGAATTGCTATGCTGGCAGTAAGTTCAGGTGGTGTTATAGTATCAAGCTTGTTTTATAAAAAATTCTTTTCTTTGACGGTGCTTAGTTTAAATGGATATGCAATACTTGCAATGCTTATGGTATTTACTGTACTGATTTTTTATCTTATGCAAAATATAGCAGACAGGCTGATTAATAAATATTAATATACAACAGGTGTAAATATGAAAATAAATATTCCTGAAAAGGTTTTGAAAATAACTGAAAGACTTAATAATAATGGATATGAGGCATATATAGTTGGCGGTTGTGTGAGGGATTCGCTTGCAGGGATTTGCCCACACGATTGGGATATATGTACAAATGCTCTTCCTGAGCAAACTAAGCTGTGTTTTAAGGATTATAAAATATTTGATGCAGGAATTAAACATGGTACGATTTCAGTTGTAAGTGAAAATGAGGTTTTTGAAATTACAACATATCGAATTGACGGAGAATATTCAGACAACCGACACCCTGAAAATGTTACTTTCACACGCAATATAATTGATGACCTTGCAAGACGAGATTTTACTGTAAATGCGATTGCTTATAATAATGAAAGCGGACTTGTTGACCCATTTAATGGTTTTTCAGATTTGAAAAGTGGTATTATAAGATGTGTAAGAGAGCCTGACGAGCGTTTTAATGAGGACGGTTTGAGAATTATCAGGGCATTGCGGTTTGCTTCAGTTTATGGATTTGAGATTGAGGAAAAAACTGCCAAATCAATAATTAAAAACAAGGGATTGCTGAATAATATATCTGCTGAGAGGATTTCCGTTGAGCTATTAAAGCTGCTTTGCGGAAAAGGTGCTGAAAATATCCTGAATACTTACCGAGAAGTTTTTGCAGAGATTATTCCTGAGCTTGCCTGTGAATTTGACTATGACCAATGTACAAAGCATCATTGCTATGATTTGTGGCATCATACTACATATGCAGTTGGTGCAATTAAAAATACACCTGTATTAAGAATGGTTATGCTGTTACATGATATTGCAAAGCCGGAATGCTGCAAAAAAGATGCTGACGGTACAAGTCATTTTAAGGGGCATCCGATAGTAAGTGCGGAAAAAGCAAGGATAATTCTGCACAGATTAAAATTTTCAAATGCATTTACAGATGATTGCATAAAGCTGATAAAATATCATGATGTAAGGTTGAATGGTACCAAAAGGCATATTTTACGAATGATGAATAAGCTTGGGAAAAATCTTTTTCCAATGCTCATTGAGGTACAATATGCAGATATAGCGGCTCAATCTGATTATCAAAGACAGGAAAAGCTGAAAAATATTGATATATCAAAAAGATTTTATTATGAAATTCTTGAAGAGGATAGTTGCTTTTCACTCAGACAGCTTGCAATAAACGGAAATGACCTTATAAAAATCGGAATAACAGAGGGAAAGCTTATCGGTAATATTTTAAAAGCTTTGCTTGAAATGGTGCTTGATGAAGAAATAAAAAATGACAAGGATATGCTTATTGAAAAGGCACATCAGCTTGCCAACGAACTTTATGAAAAATAGAAAAACAAACAGGATGATTACTATTGCAATCATCCTGTATTTTATGAGGGGGTTAATTGATAAAATCAAATTAGTACATTGGTTTAATCTCCAATAATAAAATAATTATGTAAGTTACAAGAAAGTAAATTTAACTTTCCATTGGTCTAACCACCTATATAAAATTTCCGACATCTATATTAAATTATAATAAAAATCTGTTTTACCGTATTTACATTAAGGTAACTAATCAAATTCTGAAAATCGGACGAATATAATCTAAAAGCTTTAAATAAAACATACAAAATAGTTTAGATTACTAACTGTGAATCAGAATACTTCACTTAATTCAGGGAAAAATATGTTTAATAACAATAAAATAATTAGTGTATCCTGACAATCAATTTAAAAGCATTTAACCAATTCTTAAAGTAAATCGGTTTTATACATTTGGTGGAAAACTCCTTTTGAGTTTTCTGATTTCCATTTTAAAAGGTCTTTTAGCTTTCATAATAAAGCCTCCTTATAAAATTCTTGTGAACTTTTTTAGTTCTTATCTTTGTCTATATTATACTTTTATTTACCAACATTGTCAAGGGTTTTGTTAAAATTATTTATATTTTTATTTATTCAAAAACTATTGCTCTCTTGATTTGATTATGATATAATTAAAATGTTAGGGCAAAATTTAAATATACGATTATTCTGTATGCGGTTTCATCATAATATGATGTAGCCGTATTTTAATATAGCTTAATTTTTAAGACTGGATTTGATAGCTGTGAAAATTTTAGTAGTATTTACAGGTGGAACAATAGCCTGTTCAAGCGATTTTGGAATACTTCATACCGATACGCATAATTCTTTCTTACTTTTAGATATGTATAGTAAAGCCGATAATTCGGTTATATTTGTAACTGAAACTCCTTATATGATTTTAAGTGAGAACCTTGATAGCAGTAATTTGTTTGCCCTTTATAACTGTATCAAAAACTTGGATTTATCTGATTTTGACGGAGTTATCGTTACACATGGTACAGATACTTTGCAATATACCTCTGCATTTTTGGGGTACGCTTTCAGCAGTCTGCAAATTCCGTTGGTTTTGGTTTCAGCTAATTTTCCGCTTTCTGACAGCCGTTCAAACGGACTTATAAACTTTAGTTCCGCTGTTGATTTTATAAAATGCGGAGGGGGAAGAGGAGTATTTGTTTCCTACAACAATAAATCTGATTTTACTGAAATACATCGTGCAACCAGACTTTTACCACACGCCCCATACTCAGATTATCTTACCAGTATTTTCAACATTAATTATGGTATTGTGGAAAACCATAAGTTAATAAAAAACTCAGCCTATGCAGAAAAACCAGATAAGCTGAGCTTTGATGAAATTAATTTTGATGGATTAAGCGTTTTGAAGATTTCTCCGTATCCTGATATGAAATATCCCACATTAAATAGTGGAATTAAGGCGGTATTGCTTGAAACCTATCATTCAGGTACATTGAATACAAAAAATAATTCATTAAAGGAATTTTGTGGTTTAGCAAAAGAATTAAATATTCCTGTTTTTCTAACAGGTAATTGTGACGGCTTCAATTATGAAAGTAAATTGTTATTTGACAGCTTTGATATAAAAATACTTCCGGTGGCTTCTCCGATTGCAATGTATATTAAGCTCCTGACATTGCCTAAGAATAGAATAAATGATGTATTTCTATCTTGTGGCGGTGATTTTTCTGAGAATTTATCCTGACATTTTTTCTCTTATAATGCCGAGTATTTTTTTCTCTCGTCTGCTGACCTGTACCTGAGTCATATTCAATATTTTTGCGGTTTGCACCTGCGTTTTATTCTGATAGTATCTTAGCTTTATTATTTGTCTGTCATTGTCCTCAAGCAGGCTCAATGCTTGAATAAGACTTAGTCTTTCGGATATTTCGTCTTGTATATCATCTGTCGGAACATCTATCTGAGGATTTCCTTCTTCATCATACTCTGAGGTGAGCGAAAGGGGAGCTTTGACACAATTCAGAGCATCAACAATTTTTTCTTCGCTTACTTCAAGCTTTTTTGCAAGCTGTGAAATTGTCAGCTCTTTGCCGTTCTTAATCTTTTGTTCATTATTAAGTCGGTTAATATTCATTGAAAGCTCTTTCAGACTTCTGCTTACTCTGATTGTTCCTCCGTCACGAAACAACCTTTTGATTTCACCGATAATTACAGGAAATGCGTAGGTTGAAAACTGATAGTTCAGACTTGTATCAAAGTTGTTTATTGCTTTGGCAAGTCCAAGACAACCTGCTGAAAAAAGCTCCTCATATTCAATGCCCTTTCCTGTGAATCTTTTACAGCAGGCGTGTACCAGTCCGAAATTTTCATCTGCTATTCTGTCCTTTTCATTCATTTTCTGAACCTATTATTTTTTCAAGTGTTACGGTTGTTCCTTTTTGGGGCGTAGATTTAACCTTAACCTTATCGCAAAAGCTTTGCATTACCGCAAATCCAAGTCCTGCACGCTCTTCCTCAGGTGCAGTTGTAAAAAGTGGCTCCATTGCCTTCTTTATATCCTCAATTCCACACCCTTTATCACGAATTTTTATTGTAACCTTGTTGTCCTCTGTGATTCTTCCTTTTATGTATATAGTACCGCCTGTTCGCCTGTAGCCATGTACTATGCAGTTTGTTACTGCCTCGGATACAGCAGTTTTTATGTCGCTCAATTCGCTTATTGTTGGGTCAAGATTCATTATAAATGAGGCTACGGCACTTCTTGCAAATGCTTCATTACAGCTCTTTGATGGGAAGCTTAAACTCATTTCATTTTTAATTTTAGTTTTGGTTGTCATCTCAGTACCCCCAGACTTTCAAGTCCTGACATTGCAAATATTCTGTATAATCTGTCAGGAATATTTATTACACGCAATGCTCCGCCAATCAGTTTCATCTGTCGGTATCGTCCCATTACAAGCCCTACACCTGAAGAGTCCATAAAGGTTACTCCTGAAAAATCAAGATATAATTCCCTTGGCTTGAACATCTGTGCCGCACCATCTACCTTTGTTCGGATTTTTGCGGCTGAATCGTGGTCAATTTCACCGTCTATATATGCGGTCAGAATATTGTTTTTAAATTCTGTTTTCAGCATTTCAACATCCCTTTTACTTTAATATGTTTCTTTTTCAATTTTAAAACTATTTGCAGGAAAAATTTGTTTTTCTATGTCGGAAATATAAAATTTATTCGTCATAGCATATCAATATCATAAAATTTTCTAAACAAAATAAAATGCTTTACAATTTTGTCTGTTTATTGTATAATGTAGGTTAAGGCAACAGAGATTTTTTGAGAATTTGATTTTTAAAAGCTATATTTGTTCAGATTATTTGTTGCAAAATGTAAATCTTTTAGATTGGAGGGACTGATTCATAATGATTAGCGGTGCTGAAATTATGGTAAAATGTTTGGAAGCTGAGGGTGTTAATGTCGTCTTTGGTTATCCGGGTGCGGCTATCTGCCCCTTTTATGATAAAATCTATGATTCTGAAATAAAGCATATTCTTGTTCGTGATGAGCAGAATGCGGCTCATGCGGCAAGCGGTTATGCAAGATGTAGTGGTAAGCCTGGTGTTTGCGTGGCAACCTCAGGTCCTGGTGCAACAAACCTCATTACTGGTATTGCAACTGCATATATGGATTCAATTCCAATGGTAGCTATTACAGGTCAGGTGCGTTCTGATTTGCTTGGTCGTGATGTGTTTCAGGAGGCTGATATTACAGGTGCGTGCGAGCCTTTTGTTAAGCATAGCTATCTTGTTAATAAAACAGAGGATTTACCACGAATTTTTAAAGAGGCTTTTCATATTGCATCAACAGGCAGGCAAGGCCCTGTGCTTATTGATATTCCACAGGATATTCAGGAAAATTCTATTGAAGAATTTATTTATCCTGAAAGAGTTAATATAATTGGTTATAAGCCCAATACAAAGGGACATACTGTTCAGGTTAAAAGAGCTGTTGAAGCTATTAAGGAGAGTAAGCGTCCTGTAATTGTTGCAGGTGGCGGTGTTCTTAGCTCAGGTGTAAAGCTTAAGCTCAGAGAGTTTGTTGACCAGACCAAAATTCCTTTGATTTCTACAATGATGGGTATTGGTATTATGCCAAGTGACCACGAATTATATCTTGGTATGCTTGGAACTTATGGAAAGGCTGTTGCAAACAGAGCTTTACATGAGGCTGATCTGGTTATCGTTTGCGGTGCAAGACTTGGTGACAGAGCGGTTGCCGCACCAAATCAGATGAGTGAGAAAAACACAGTTATACATATTGATATAGACCCTGCTGAAATAGGTAAGAATGTTACAACTGAAATTCCGATTGTTGGTGATATGCGAAATGTAATGAAAATGCTTATTGAAACAATAGGGGATTATACAGTACCAAATCAGTGGAATGAAACAGTTAAATTCTGGACAAAGGAGCTTAAGCGTGAACCTCAGAGCTTTGAGGGCTATGTTGAGCCGAGAAGTCTTATCAGTAATTTGAGTGCGATGTTCCATTCAAAGGCTATCCTTGTAGCAGATGTTGGACAAAACCAGATTTGGTGTGCAAATAATTTCCGTATTCGTGAGGGAAGATTTCTTACAACAGGCGGTATGGGTACAATGGGTTATTCAATACCTGCCGCAGTAGGTGCAAAATTTGCAAGACCAACAAGAGATGTAATTGTAGTTTGCGGTGACGGAAGCTTCCAGATGAGCCTCAATGAGCTTGCTACAATAGCAGGTAATAATCTTAATATAAAGATTATTATTATGAGAAATACCAGACTTGGAATGGTTCGTGAATTGCAGGACAAGTTATATAACAGCCGTCATTCAGCTACAATATTGAATGGTGACCCTGATTTTCTGAAAATCGCAGAAGCATATGGAATTGACCATGCTGAGGCTAACTCGAATGCTGAGGCAGAAGAGATAATCAAGAATATAGTTGACAGCGACAAGCCATTTATACTTGTATGCAATGTATATCCTGATACTCCGTCAATTTAATGAGGTGATAGAATGCAATATACATTATCAATACTTGTTGAAAATCAGGCAGGTGTACTGTCTAAAATATCAGGATTATTTTCAAGGCGTGGTTTCAATATTGATTCACTTGCAGTTGGTGTAACAAATGATCCAAATGTATCAAGAATCACTATTGTATCAAACTGTGACGAACATTCAGTTGAGCAGCTCGAAAAACAGCTAAACAAGCTAATCCCTGTAATAAAGGTAAAGCGACTTGCAGAGGGTGATTTTATAAGCAGAGAGCTTATATTAATCAAGGTTCATTGTGCAGCCGCAAAGCGAGCTGAAATAATAAAAACTGTAGAAATAATGCAGGCAAAAATTGTTGATGTGGCTGCCTCATGTGTAACAGTAGAATATTGTGAATGTGCAAACCGAGTAAATACACTGATAGATTTATTAAAGCCTTATGGTATCCGTGAGATTGTAAGAACAGGTACTGTTGCCATTGACAGAGGCACAGCGTCAGTTTCTGTTTAATCTTACAGTATAACATATATATAATTTTATTAATCAAATATACCGCTTTGCGGTAAGGAGGATTTAAAATGAAAGATTATAAAGAAAACATGAAAGCACCAATTTATTACCAGTCAGACTGCAACCTCTCATTGCTTGACGGTAAGACAATCGCAATCATCGGTTACGGCAGCCAGGGTCATGCTCACGCACTCAACCTTAAAGAGTCAGGCTGTAATGTAATCATCGGTCTTTATGAGGGCAGTAAGTCATGGGCAAAGGCAGAGGCTCAGGGCTTTAAGGTATATACAGCTGCTGAGGCTGCAAAGCAGGCTGACATCATTATGATTCTTATCAATGACGAGAAGCAGGCATCACTTTATAAGAATGACATTGAGCCAAACCTTGAGGCTGGCAATATGATTATGTTTGCACATGGTTTCAATGTACACTTTGGCTGCATCAAGGCACCTGCTGATGTAGATGTAACAATGGTTGCTCCAAAGGGTCCTGGACATACAGTTCGTTCAGAGTATCAGGTAGGCAAGGGTGTTCCATGTCTTGTTGCTGTTGAACAGGATGCTACAGGAAAGGCTAAGGATATTGCACTTGCATACGCACTTGGTATTGGTGGTGCAAGAGCTGGTGTTCTTGAAACAACATTCAGAACAGAAACAGAAACAGACCTCTTTGGTGAGC
>JAKSRB010000050.1 GCA_024403825.1 Ruminococcus sp.
GCAGGCCAATGTGATTTTAACTCTCATAACGGCACCTCCCGGTTATTTCGGAATATTTTAGCCTCCCTCAACAGGACAAAAAATAAGCCCCTTTCAGAGGTAAAATAATTTTACCATACTAATTGCATTAAGTCAATAGTTTTTTCAAAATTTATGTCAAAAATGTCATAAACTGTTGTTTTTGCAAATTACTGATTACCAGCTATTGAATTATAGGTTTTATTTTTCAGTTTTTTAACCTTTTCTGGCTTAACAGTTTTTCCGATATACTTTCTTGCAGCCTTTGAAGCTACAGATAAATCGCTGTCAAAATATGTTGACAATGCTATAAATTCACCCTCATCAAGCGAATTAAGCAATACCATTGTGATTATTGAGCGTGTATCAACATCGCCATTGTTATACTGAAGATTGAACACCGCTGCAAACTTTTCAAGCTGTGGCTTTGTAGCCTGCCTGATATATTTTTTAATTCTCTCAACCATATGTTCCTTGGCAAAGGTTGCACCTCTGAAAGGAAAATAGCAATCTTCCTCTTCTTTGATTTCTTCTTTAAGCTCAGGAAAATATGCAACAAAGCGTTTTGCAAGAAATTTCGGAGTAGCATTACCCTCATCACCCTTGTGTCTTTTCTGCTTTATCTGCTTAGCTCGTTTAATAGCGAGTGTGCCAGAAACAGCCTCAACAAAGTCATTAGCAATGCTTTCAGCATCCTTAGCTGTAGCAACCTCATCATCATAAAGCCAGGTTGCAAGGGTACGCCATTCATTATCAGGGCCTTCATCAGTCATACTGCAAGAACGAAGCACCATCTGTTTTTTATCATTATAATACACTACCGAATAAGCAATAGCCTGACTTGTAAATAAAGACACCATCTCATTACTTGTTTCAGCAGCGACCTTCTGTTTGGTGTAACCCATTTTTGAAAGCTCGTTATTAACCTTATCGGTAATCAAGTTATATGCTTTTTTAAACTCCAACGCAATCATCTCCTGATTAGTCTGATAACAAATATTATACAATTAATCTGATAATTTGTCAAATGCAAATCTTCAATAACAGAAGGAGGTAAATTTACTAAGATTGACTTACCATTAAAAAATATCGTTTTTGCTTGCAACTCACAGAATATTATGGTATTATTTACTTTGAATAGTTTTTATACATTAACACAAAAGAAGGTTTTAATATGCCATCACAGAACGCCATTGGTGTTTTTGACTCAGGTCTTGGCGGACTGAGTGCTGTTAAGGAATTTCTTCAACTGCTCCCAAATGAAAAAATAATTTATTTTGGTGATACTGGCAGAGTTCCATATGGCAACAGAAGTCGCAGTACCATCAGTAAATATGCCTTTCAGGATACTAATTTTTTACTAAAGCATAATGTTAAAATGATTGTTGCGGCTTGCGGTACTGTCAGCTCAGTTGCCGGTGATGACCTTAGAAATAACCTGCCTGTTCCCTATACCGGTGTTGTAAATCCTACAGCCTTTGCGGCTGAAAAGAAAACTCGCAATGGAAAAATCGGTATCATTGGTACTTCTGCTACCATAAACAGCCACAGCTATAAGCTTAGACTTGAAAAGCTTAATCCAACATTAAAAGTTTATGAGCAGGCTTGTCCGCTTTTCGTTCCACTTGTTGAAAACGGTTTTATCAGGCGAGATGACCAGATTGTCAGACTTGTCATAAAGCGTTATCTTTCAGAGCTTAAAGAACAGGGCATTGATACTCTTATTCTCGGTTGTACGCATTATCCATTGCTAAGGGATACTATTTCTGATTTTATGGGTGATGAGGTTGAGTTGGTAGATTCAGGCTTTGAAACAGCAGTTTATTCTGCTAAAATTTTAAAGGAAAATGATTTGCTCAATAATGATAAATCTGTTAAGCAGCCTGAATTTTTTGTAAGTGATACTCCTGATGATTTCAAAAATGTTGCAGGACTTTTCCTCGGCAGAGATATGGAGCATACCGTAACTCAGATTGATATTGAAAAATACTAAGAGGTAAATATGAGCGACAATGAAAAATATATGATTTCCATTACAAGCGAACAGATTATTGATGATGACAGCGACCAGATGGAAGTTCTGACAGGCGGTAATTTTTACATACATAATGGGAAATATTATATAAGCTATAAAGAATATGACGAAACAAGTCCAGAGGATTTTTACAGCAATCTTGTAAAAATTGAAAATGATATAGTAACAATAACACGCAAAGGCACAATGAGTTCACAGCTTATGCTTGAAAAGAGCAAAAGGCATCAATGCATATATCAGACCATTGCAGGAAATCTTACAATCGGAGTTTACACCAAAACAATGAAAAACAAGCTTAATGAAAATGGTGGCACTCTTGAAGTAAGCTACACTCTTGATTTTAATACAGGACTTGTCAGTGAAAACAAATTTCTTATAAAAGTCACACCAAAAGGAAATAATAATGTAAATGAGGTAATATAAATGGATACATATTCAAATGCCGTAGGTATGCTTAAAAATGCAATTACCAATGCAATTAATAAGGCAATCGAAAAAGGAGAACTGCCACAGGCAGAAATTCCACAATTTATAATAGAAACACCTGCTGACAGAACTCATGGAGATTTTGCAACAAATGTGGCAATGGCAGGAGCAAAGGCATTCAGAATGCCACCATTTAAAATTGCACAAGCAATTACTTCAAACCTTGATTTATCTGAAACTATGTGCAATAAATTTGAAACAGCAGGACCAGGCTTTATTAACTTTTTCCTTGGCTCTGAATATTACTCAGCAGTTATTCGTGAAATACTTGCAAATCCTGAAAATTACGGTAATTCTGATTTTGGCAACGGCGAAAAAGTAATGGTTGAATTTGTATCAGCCAACCCTACAGGTCCAATGCATATGGGAAATGCCAGAGGCGGAGCTTTGGGAGATTGTCTTGCGGCAGTTATGCAAAAGGCAGGCTACAGCGTATGGCGTGAATTTTATGTAAATGACGCAGGCAACCAGATTGAAAAATTCGGAAAATCTCTTGAAGCAAGATACCTGCAGATTTTCAAGGGTGATGAAATCATCTTCCCTGAGGACGGTTATCAGGGAGCAGACATAATGGAGCTTGCAAAGGAATATACTGAAATTAACGGAGATAAACTGCTTGAAGTATCTTCAGAGGAAAGAAAAAATTCACTTATAGATTTTGCACTTCCAAAGAATATCAGTAAAATGCAGTCAGATATGGCAAAATATAAAATCACCTATGATAAGTGGTTCTTTGAAAGCGAGCTTCACAACAGCGGAGCAGTAAAAGAGGTTGTTGACATACTCACAGAAAAAGGGCTTACCTACGAAAAAGAGGGAGCAATCTGGTATAAGAATAAAGATGTAGTAACTGAAATACTTCTCAAAGAGGGCAAAACACAGAAATATATTGATAACCTTGAATTAAAGGATGATGTACTTATCCGTCAGAACGGAAATCCAACATATTTTACAGCAGATATTGCATACCACAAAAATAAATTTGACAGGGGCTTTAATACATTAATAGATGTATGGGGAGCTGACCACCATGGTCATGTAATGAGAATGAAGGGTGCAATGGAGGCAATCGGTTATGACGGAAGCAAGCTGAATGTACTTTTAATGCAGCTTGTAAATCTAATAAAAGACGGAAAGCCAGCAAAGATGAGCAAGCGTACTGGTAAAGCAATACAGCTTGGAGATTTACTTGATGAAGTACCAGTTGACAGCACTCGTTTCCTGTTTAATACAAGAGAGGCTAATTCAAAGATTGATTTTGACCTTGATTTAGCTATTGCACAGGACAGCCAGAATCCTGTATATTATGTGCAGTATGCACACGCAAGAATATGCAGTATATTCAAGTCACTTGCAAATGACGGAATAGTACCAAGAGAATGTACAGATGCAGAGCTTGCACTTCTTACCGCAGATGAAGAGCTTGAGCTTATCAATCATCTTGCAGGATACACCACAGAGATAATCACCTCTGCAAGAGATTATGACCCAACTAAAATCACAAGATATGTAACACAGCTTGCAACTCTTTTCCATAAATTTTATAATGCTTGCCACATCAAGGGCGAAGCCGAAGAGCTTATACAGGCAAGACTTGCATTATGTAGCTGTGTAAAGGCAGTAATCAAAAATATACTTGATATGTTCAATATAACCTGCCCTGAGGCTATGTAATATAATATGATAAAAAAGCACAAAGCTGTATCAGTCAAAAAAACTGATACAGCTTTTAAATTTATTGATTTTCCATTAGGTTATGGAAATTTTCATTTAGGATACTACAGCAATTATCAAGCTTTTCAAGCTCATCATCTGTAAGGTCAAGCTCCAGAATACGCTTTGCTCCTCCATTGTTAATAATGCATGGATTTCCTATAAAAACATCTTTTTTTCCGCCATACTCCCCTCTCAGGCGTACCGAAACCGTCAATACAGAGTTTTCATTATTAAGTATCGCCCTTACAACTCTTACCATTGCCATACCTATTCCGTAATAGGTTGCACCCTTTGCCTCAATAATTTTTTGTGCCGCTCCCTTTACTTCACCTGCTATTTTTTCAAGCTCCTCAATGTCATATGCAAGTGGATTATCTTCAAGTACCTTTGATACTGACTTTACTGCTATAAGAGCCTGACTCCATGGAACAAATTCACTATCTCCATGTTCTCCGATTACATATGCATGGATATTTTTGGAATCAACCTCAAAATATTCTCCCATTAAATATCGTAGTCTTGCGGTGTCAAGGGTTGTTCCTGTACCTATAACCTTTGCAGCATTAAAGCCAGATAATTCATAGGTGATTCTTGTCATAATATCAACAGGATTTGTAGCTACAACAAATATTCCGTCAAATCCACTCTGTACTACCTCAGGCACTATTGATGAAAAAACGCTGTAATTTCTTTTCAGCAATTCAAGTCTGCTCTCTCCCACCTTCTGATTTACCCCTGCACAAATCAATACAACATCTGCATCTCCGCAATCAGAATATTTTCCCTTGTAGATTTTCATACTTGAATGAGAAAAAGCAAGTCCATGGTTTAAGTCCATAACTTCACCCTCAACACGCTTTTCATTAATATCAATAAGAACCAGTTCATCACATAAATTCTGATTTAACGCCGCATACGCAAAACTCATTCCTACCATTCCGGTACCAACAAGCACTACTTTTTTCTGAACTCCCATTTTGCAATTCACCTTTCAATGTTTTTATGAATATTATGTTCAGATTAATAAAATTTATCCTTAATAAATTGAATTAAATTCTTTAATTTTTTTAAAATTTTGCTGTGGTAAATATTATACAAAGAAAGTATTTAAATATGCTTGAAAATGTCGAATATTTGTGATAAAATTAAGAGAACACAGTATAATAATTTACTGCGTTTATTTTGTAAATATTATATAGCTATAATAGTTTCTACAGTTTATCTGTACTATACTTTATGTGAATTTATTTTGAAAGGAAAAGAGATATGTATAAAATTGTTAAGAAAAAATCTCTTAACCCTACTGTAACTCTTATGGAAATTGATGCTCCGCTCATCGCTAAAAAGGCTGAGCCTGGTCAGTTTATCATACTCAGAGTTGATGATGAGGGTGAACGCATTCCGCTTACAGTTGCAGGCTATGACAGAGAAGCTGGCACTGTTCGTATTATCTTCCAGATTGTTGGTGCTACAACCGAAAAACTCAATCATCTTGAAGAGGGCGATTATATTAGTGACTTTGTAGGTCCTCTCGGTGTGCCTACACATACAGACGGTCTTAAAAAGGTTTGTGTAGTTGGTGGCGGTGTTGGTTGTGCCATTGCACTTCCTGTTGCTGAAAAGCTTCATGAGCTTGGTTGTGAGGTTCACTCAATCGTTGGTTTCAGAAACAAGGATCTTGTAATTCTTGAAGATGAATTTAAGGCTTGCTCAGATAAATTTATTATGATGACCGATGACGGCTCTTATGGTGATAAGGGTGTTGTTACTGCTCCTCTTGAAGAGCTTATCAAGGCTGGCGAAAACTATGACCTCGTAATTACAATCGGTCCACTTATTATGATGAAATTCGTTGTTAAGACAACTAAGCCATATAATATTCCTACTACAGTTTCAATGAACCCTATTATGATTGACGGTACAGGAATGTGCGGTGGTTGTCGATTAACTGTTGACGGTCAGACAAAGTTTGCTTGTGTTGACGGTCCTGATTTTGACGGCTTTAAGGTTGATTTTGATGAGGCTATGAAGCGTGGAGCAATGTATAAAGCATTTGAGCGTCACGCACACGAAGATACCTGCAACTTATTCAAAAAGGAGGTTGAGTAATATGCCAAATATGTCACCAAATAAGGCTCCAATGCCTACACAAGACCCTAATGTAAGAAATAAAAACTTCCTTGAGGTAGCAACAGGTTATACTCAGGAGGTTGCTATTGAAGAAGCACAGCGTTGTCTTAACTGTAAAACAAGACCATGTGTAAACGGTTGTCCGGTACATATTGCAATTCCTGACTTTATCAAAGAGGTTGCAAATGGCAACTTTGGTGCCGCTTATGATGTAATTTCTCAGTCAAGCTCCCTCCCTGCTGTATGCGGAAGAGTTTGCCCACAGGAATCTCAGTGCGAATCAAAGTGTGTTCGTGGTATTAAGACTGAGCCTGTAGGTATCGGCAGACTTGAAAGATTTGTTGCTGACTGGCACAATGCTCAGACTGATATTGAAATCAAAAAACCTGAGCCAAATGGTCACAAGGTAGCTGTTGTAGGTTCAGGTCCTTCAGGTCTTACCTGTGCAGGCGACCTTGCTAAGAAAGGCTACGATGTTACAGTATTTGAAGCACTTCACCTTGCAGGCGGTGTACTTGTTTACGGTATTCCTGAATTCCGTCTTCCAAAGTCAATCGTACAGAAAGAGGTTGACACACTTAAGGCTCTCGGAGTTAAGGTTGAAACAAATATGGTAATCGGTAGAGTAATCTCTATTGACGAGCTTATGGATGAATATGGATTTGAATCTGTATTTATCGGTTCAGGTGCAGGACTTCCAAGATTTATGAATATCCCTGGTGAAAATCTCTGCGGTGTATATTCAGCAAACGAATTTCTCACAAGAACAAATCTTATGAAGGCTTACAAGGATGATTCTACAACACCAATTATGCACGCAAAGAAGGTTGCTATCGTTGGCGGTGGTAATGTTGCAATGGATGCCGCTCGTTGTGCAAAGCGTCTTGGTGCTGAAGAAGTTTACATTGTATATAGAAGAAGTGAAGAAGAGCTTCCTGCTCGTAAGGAAGAAGTTGAGCATGCAAAGGAAGAGGGCATCATCTTTAAGCTCCTCAACAATCCTGTAGAAATTATCGGTGATGAAAACGAATTTGTAACAGGAATTAAGTGCATCAAAATGGAGCTTGGCGAGCCTGATGCAAGTGGCAGAAGAAGACCTGTAGCAGTTGAAGGCAGTGAGTTTGTACTTGATGTTGATGCAGTTGTAATTTCAATCGGTACATCACCAAACCCACTTATCAAGGCAACTACAAAGGGACTTGATACTCAGAAATGGGGCGGAATCATTGCTGATGAAAATGGTCTTACATCTCGTGAGGGCGTATATGCAGGCGGTGACGCAGTAACAGGTGCCGCAACAGTAATTCTCGCAATGGGTGCAGGAAAAACTGCAGCCGCTGCTATTGATGAATACATTCAGAATAAAAATAAATAATCTGAAGCTTAAACAGATTATTCTATAAGTTAATAAAAATAATTATCTCCGACAAGCTATTGAGTGAAAGTTCAACAGCTTGTCGGAGATTTTTGTTTTGTAAATTTTACTTAATGCTCATACAAATAAAAAGCGACCAGATTACACCAGTCGCTTTGATTAGCATATTTAATTACTGAACGATTATTCGCACCAAAATAACTCATCAAGAGTTTTACCA
This sequence comes from Ruminococcus sp., assembly GCA_024403825.1. Lineage (GTDB taxonomy): Bacteria > Bacillota > Clostridia > Oscillospirales > Acutalibacteraceae > Ruminococcoides. The sequence continues at coordinate 7,981 of JAKSRB010000050.1, forward strand.
AGTACCTTACATATTGATATACATAAATTAATCGTAGGATTATAATCACCTTTTTCGATAGCACTGATTGTCTGGCGAGATACTCCCACCCTTTCGGCAAGCTGTTGTTGAGATAAATCAAGTGCGGCTCTTGCACTTTTTAATTTCAGATTTTTCATTCATCATCAACCACTTTCCTATCAATCATAATTTTCACAAAACACATAATTGAAATTAATATCATAAATGTTCCTGATATAAGTGTATTACAATTCAAATTAAGCATACCAGCTGTTAAAAAGCTTTCTCCGTCTGAATAATCTAAAAATGAAAAAACAAATTCAATTATTCCCAAAATAAAGAATATTGCCATAAATATAAATAAGGATTTACGCTGTTTATCAATAAAATATGCATCCTTATAAAGCGATATACCAACAAATATTATTGCAGATGAAAACACCCCTATAAACATCTGAACACATAACACAGCCCATTTAATTTCAAAAATATCCATTAAGGCACACATAATTATGTAAAATAACAGATAAAAGAATGAAATCTGATAAGCTTTACCTCTTGCAAGTATCTGTCTTTCGTCATATTCACAGCCAGAATACGCCTTTTTATTTTTAATAAGCTTTCGTATAATAAAGATTACTAAAACTGTGAATATAAAACCTCCAATAAAACCAAGTCCATAAACTAAATTTTCACCCATAAATATAACCTCCAGAAATTGATTTGAATTTTGTTTATCTGACAAGATTATAATAGCACATGCCTTACATTATGTCAAGTATTTTTTACATTTTGTCATAAATATTTTTTATTATGCTATTCATCTGCTTATTTATGAATAAAAATAAAATAACAGCTTAAACTGATTTTTCAAAAATCGCAAAACTTTTATTGTCATTTTAACTAAATTTTTCATTTATCTATTGTGCAGGTATATGAATTTAAAGTCGATATTTAAAATAATATGGTATTTGTGACAAATTTGTGATACTATTATAGTGCTTGAGGTGGTATCTCAAGGAGTAATCAAGGAGAGTTTCTCCAAATTATTTAGAAGTTTTGAAAGGAGCAAACACAAAAATGAAAATCAAAAGAAGACATCGAGCAATTAGTGCGATTCTTTCGCTATGCCTGACTGCATCTTGTACTTCCTTTGCTTTCACCACAGCAAATGCTGTTACAAAAACTGATAATGACTCAGTTTCTGCAATAGCAGGTTCAGTTGTTGAGGATGACGGCTTTACATGGGACAATGCAACAGTCTATTTCTTGCTCACCGACCGTTTTAAAAACGGAAACACATCAAACGACCATTCCTACAACAGAGGTCTTAATGCTGACGGCTCTGTTGCAAACATCAGCGATACAAGAGCTACCTTCCATGGTGGTGACTTTGCAGGTGTAACTCAGGAAATCAACTCAGGATATTTTGAAAATCTTGGTGTAAACGCATTATGGATTTCTGCTCCATATGAGCAGATTCATGGATATATAATCGGCAGTGATGCAGGAAAAACCTATCCACATTATTCCTATCATGGTTACTATGTACTTGACTACAGCAATCCTGATGCGAACTTTGGTACAGCTGAAGAATTTCAGACAATGGTTGATACAGCTCATGAGCATGGTATCAGAGTAATTCTTGATATTGTATTGAATCACGCTGGCTATAACTCACTTTACGATATGGCTGAATTAGGTTTCGGTACAATTACAAATTCAAGCTGGAGTAATGTTTATTATAATTACAACGGCATTTCAAGTGACGCATATCATGGCTGCATCAACTATAATTCAAATGCTACCGATTGGGGCAAATGGTGGGGTGCTGACTGGGTTAGAAGTGGTGTTGCAGGCTACACAGACGGCAGCGGTGGCGACCTCACAAAAACACTTGAAGGCTTACCAGACTTTAAAACAGAATCATCTGCAAGTGTAAATGTACCAACATTCTTACAGAACAAGTGGTCAAAGGAAGGTACTCTTTCTGAAAAAACTTCTGCACTCAACAGCTATTTCAGTTCAACAGGAAAATCAAGAACAGTTACAAACTATATTTCATACTGGCTTTCAGACTGGGTTCGCAAGTATGGTGTTGACGGTTTCCGTTGCGATACAGCAAAGCATGTTGAATATGCATCATGGAAAAACCTTAAACAGACTTGTGTAGATGCACTCAAAGAATGGCGTCAGAAAAATCCTACAAAGGCTGGTGCTAACTGGCAGGAAGATTTCTGGATGACAGGTGAAGCCTGGGATCATGGTCTGGGATATGACGGCTACTATTCAGATGGTGGCTTTGACTCAATGATTAACTTCAGCACTTGCGGTGCGGGTGCTTTGGCAAGCTCAGGAATTGCAAATGTATATCAGGACTATGCCGACAAAATCAATACACAAGAAGGCTTTAACGGACTTTCATTCATCTCATCACACGATGAACTCCTTGTTCGTGGAGATACAAACACAATGAACTATTATGGTTCAGCATTCCTCCTCCTCCCTGGTGCAGTACAGATTTTCTATGGTGATGAAACAAGCCGTCCTTCTGTTGACGGTGTGCCTTTTGACGGTTATGGAAAATCAGGTCACTCACTCAGAGGCGATATGAACTGGAATAATATGAACACCGAACAGCTTGCACATTGGCAGAAGGTCGGTACATTCAGAAATAACCATGTTTCTGTAGGTGCAGGTGCTAACATTAAGCTTTCTGCTTCAAACGGAGTAGGATTCGGCAGAACATATGATAAAAACGGTGTTACAGATAAGGTTGCAGGTGTAATCGGAGCTTCTTCAAATACAAGCATTACTCTTGATGTATCTGCACTCTGGCCAGACGGTCAGAACCTTGTAAACGCTTATGACGATTCATCTTCAGTCGTATCAGGCGGTAAGGTAACATTCAACAGCGGCGCTTATGGCACAATCCTTGTTGAAGAACCAGACGGCAGACCACTTATGTCTGTAATCGGTAACGCAAAATTCAAAGGCTCACAGACAGTAACAGTAAATCTTGAGGGTGTTGATAGTGCAAAGGCATCTATTGACGGTGGTAATAAATTTGTAGTTTATAACGGTTCAACATTTGAAATTGGTTCAACAGGTTATGACGGAGATACAATTACTGTAACTCTCGAGGCAACAAACGAAAACGGAACATACAAAACATCTGCAAACTTTGTAAAAACAGCAGAGGAAGTTCCAACACAGGGACAGGATGCCCCAACCGTACCAGTACCAACAAGCACAAAGCTCTATGTAAAATCATATGACGGTTCAGCTCCATTCGTATATGCATGGACAGGCTCAAGTACAGCACAGCTTGGAGCATGGCCTGGCACAAGAATGACAGAAAAATCCGGCGATTATTATGTAATTGACATTCCAACAACATCATCATTCAATGTTGTACTCAATAACGGCAGTGGTACTCAAAGTAAGGACATTACAAACCTCAAAGGTGATACATACCTTGAAATAACAAGCGGTGGTTATGAATATAAGTTAGTATCAAGCGGTGGCGGACAAGATGAGCCATATGATGCTTCAGTAACAGTATATATCAAGCCATACAACGCATCAACAACCTACTATCTCTATGCATGGGACAACAACAAGGCAAGTCTTTTAGGAGCATGGCCTGGCACAAAGCTTTCAAACCTTAATTCAGACGGCTACTATACATATACATTTGACAAAATGGATAATGTAAACATTATAGTAAACAAAGGTTCCGGACAGGGACAAACTGATGATATTACCGGAGTAAAAGACGGAGCAGTAATTGAAGTAACAAACGATGCCTGCACATCCTACAAGCTTACTGAGCTTGAAATTCCGGTATCAGGATATGGCTTACTCCGCAAGGAAGCAAGAGAAGTTCTTGCAATGTCAGCATATGATTATACTTCAGCAAGCTGGTCGTCACTTGTAAATGTAATGACAACAGCAAATGCAATCATTGCAATGGGTGACGGTGCAACAGATGAAGAAACCGTACAGGATACAATCACAAAGCTACAGCAAGCAAAAGCAAATCTTGTTCTTGCACAGCCTGCACTTGCATATGCAGTAACAGGAAATACATCAATCGCTGGTTTTGCAGTACCTGATTCAAAGGTTGTAGTAACAGTTGACGGAGCAACATACAATACAAAATCAGATGATGTTACAGGACAGTTTACAGTAACAGGTAATGCACTTAAATCATCATCAACAATCAAAGTAAATGTATCAAGAAACAGTCTTTCATCAGATACATTCAGCTATAGTATGTCAAAAGGAAACATCACAATCTACACTCCACCAACAACTACATCATCTACAATTCCAACAGGTACAGTTGCTACAAGGCCTACCACACAAACTAATCCAACAGCAACAACTGGTAACTTTAAGCGTGGAGATGTAAACCTTGACAACAGAATTACTGTAAATGACTCAACACAAATACAGCAGTATCTTGTACAGCTTATTACACTAAATGCAACACAGCTTGCAGCAGCAGATGCTGACAAGGACGGCAATGTTTCAATTAAGGATGCAACACTTATCCAGAAATATCTTGTTGACCTTGCAAATATTGAACAATAAGCGAATAATATTTATAGTAATCCAATAAAGAGCATAAAGCGGTATCAAAGTGAAAGCTTTGGTACCGCTTTAGTCAAAAAGCAGTTAATATATTTTGTGCAAAACTTGACAATCAATAAAAAATCTGATAAAATTTAAACAGTTACAAACGGGATGTAGCGCAGCTTGGTAGCGCACACGTCTGGGGGGCGTGGTGTCGCAAGTTCAAATCTTGTCATCCCGACCAAAGCAAAAGGTGGTCTAACGACCACCTTTTTACTTTTACAAAAAATCAAATATATAAACACAAAAATAATTATTTAAGTGAATATTGATATATAAGATAATATTGACAAATAATGTAGTATATGTTAGTATATAAATAGTTATTAATGATATAATAACAAATAGTTCTAAAGGAGAGATAATAATGAAAAAAGTTGGCACAAAGCTATTAGCAATCATATTGGCATTATGTACCTTTGCAAGTCTTTCGTTATTGACGGTAAGTGCGACAGTTGCAACATCTGATGAAGCTGTTGGAGCAGTTATCGCAACGCCTGACGAAGCCGTTGGGGCAAATATTTCAACAACTGATGATGCTGTTGGAGCAGAAACAAATACAAGCGATTTTAAGTATGAGATTTATAATTCATTTGCACGAATTACTGGATATACAGGTGAGTCAGGTTTACAGGCTGTTCTGAACATTCCAAATAGTATTGATGGACATGTAGTTAAATATATTAAAGAACAGGCATTTAAAGGCAAAACATTTGAAACAGTTCATATTCCTGATTCTGTAACATATATAGGCAGAAATGCATTTAGTACTGTGTGCTATGCTTTCCTCGGTAGTAATGTTGAAAAAGTTGATAATGAAGCTTTCGGTAATGTACAATATATTTATCTTCCTAAAAGCCTTAAAACAATAGAGTATTTGGGTGTATATGCAAGAAAGGCTGTATATTACGAGGGGAGTTTTGATGACTTTAAAAAAATAAACATCTACCAAAGTAGCATTTTATATGATATTCAACATTCTACATATAAAGGTGACCTTCAGTTTTCTTGTAACTGTTCCCCTGATATTATTTTAGGACAAAGCAAGGTGGTTTCTGATGATTTTAAACTAACACTAACAGCTAAGAATGAAAATTTTGATATTGGAGAAATCATACTTGAACCAGGTACATATGAATTAAAGGTACATAAAGCTGACGGCTTTGGTGTTATGCATAGTGCCAATATTCAGGGATATGACAAAATTGTCAATGACACCACTACCGGAGGATTGACAACAGATTCAAAATACAAGCGACCGATTAAGCTTGTAGCTTCCGGTGGTATATATAGATTTATTTTCAACAACAAAACAAATGTTTTTATGATAAAGCGTATTGGTGAATTGCCTGAAGTTTACACAGTAGGTGATATTAATATAAAATTCAACCACATCGAGGGTACAAGCTATTATGTTGCCAATGGTCTGACTTTTCCAGAATATTACTCTTCATTATATTTTAAAATATCAAAAAATGGAAAAATTTTAGGCACAGAAAATTATGAACTCGTAAATCATAGTTGGGTTTCAAAAAATACTACTTTGAGTGAAAACTACGCCAAAACTTTATATATGATAAATCGTTATTTAGGTCCCAGATATGTTTATTCATTTATATTTAACTATGACACAAATGAATTATCAGCTCACAGGAATTTGAATTATAAAGGTGATTTTGCGATTGAGGGCGATTTTACAAATACTGATCTTAATGACGACAACGGAACAAGCGATATAGCAACAGCAACAATACA
>JAKSRB010000051.1 GCA_024403825.1 Ruminococcus sp.
AGCTGCCAAAATTGCGGCAGACACACATTTTATTATATCAGTAGGCATAAACGAAAGTGCAAACATAAAAATTGATGTTCCAAAATCAGCATTTGTTATAATTTTTCCAACAATTACTCCAGGAATGTCAACCGCAAGAATACCTACGATTATTGATAGAAGTATGTAAACAGCAAAATGAATTGAATTTATCTTTGCACCACTGAATTTTTTATCTACGGCTTTAAAAATAATTGTTCGCAATAATGAAATTATTACCGGAGTAATAAAAAATCCTATAAAATAACCGCCTGCCGCAGTAAACACCTTTGCATAAAAGGTTGTAAAATTAGCAAACACAGGCAAACCCACAATACCAAGCAAAAAGTAAACGATGCTCGCAAACAATGCTTCAACAGGATTTAAAATTAAGCCTGCGAGAATAATAGCTAAGGTCTGCAAGGTAAACGGTACAGCAGGGTTAAACGGACTTGGAACAGCAATCCATGAGCATACGCACATAAGAGCCGCAAATAAGGCTACTAATGCCATTGTTTCAACTGAAAGAATTTTTTTCTTACTTTTAATATCATTTTTTGCCTTCATAAAAACCTCCAAAAGCTATTGTCAACTTATGTATTTATTTAAGTTGACAATATTATACTATATTCTCACTGTATTGTCAACCTGTTTTTAATCTAAAAGTTACAATTTTACTTTAACAACATATAATATATTTTTTTATCGTCTTAACTATATTTTTGCCTTTATTTAGCACTATTCAAAATAATGTTGACATTTTTTGTTGAAATTTGTATAATATAATTAAAGACTAAATTTGTATTATTTTAAGATAATTCTGCATAATTATTTGATTATGATTTTTTATTTTAGCATTTTAATTTTACTTGTGCTGATACAAGTATATTGTTTATGTTATTTTTTAAAAAATCAGCTACTGTATTTATATCATTATATATGAAATGCATTTTCTATTTAATTGTGCAGTTTTTATTTAATATTTTAAGAGAGGTGTAATTTTATGAAGATTAAACTATTTTCAAAAAAAGCATTATCTGCATTGCTTGCTTGTTCAATGGTTTTGTCAACCGGTGTAATATCAGCGGGTGCAGCTAACGGAAGCTGTATTACCTACAGCGGCAGCAATATCAATGCACAAAACTATAATTCTTATTATTCTCACAATGCAGCTGATGTAATTAAGTCTTATCTCACAGAAACTGCTTCAGGTGAGCTTATGCGTTTTCAAAGCTTTGACCGCTACACTTACCCAACGCACCATGGAGATGACTATTTAGCAGAATATTATGACAAGGATTATAATATTCTCAGGACAAAGACTATTGCTGTTGAGCTTCCAAAATTTGGTGGATTCTATGCAACCGATACTAACTACTATATCCTTTCAGGTCAGGATAACCTTTCTGAAAGTGCTGATGTTGAGTGTTACAGAATCACTAAATATGACCTTAATTGGAACAGAATTTCTTCCACAGGTCTTTACAACTGCAATACATATGAACCATTTGATGCTGGTTCTGCAAGATTTGATGTTTGTGGAAAATATCTTTTAATAAGAACATGCCATACTATGTATAAGGCAAGTGACGGCAACCATCATCAGGCTAATGTTACTATCGAAGTTGATACTGATAGTATGCAAATTACTGATTCATTTACTAAGGTATGGAATATCAGCGGTGGTTATATAAGCCATTCATTTAATCAGTTTATCAAGCTTGAAAACAATAAAATTGTTGCTGTTGACCATGGTGATGCTTATCCTCGTTCTATAGTACTTACAAAATATGGCAGAGATGTTACAGGCGGTACTTTCTCTGGCTCAGTAAGTGCTTATAACTTAATCTCTTTCCCAGGAAGCATTGGTGCAAATTATACAGGTGCTACTGTAGGTGGATTTGAGATTTCAAGCACTTCATATCTCACAGCTGGTAATTGTGTTGCCATTGATGACAACTATACAAGCAACTCTACAAGAAATATCTATGTAACAGTTACCGATAAATCTACAAACAATACAACATTAAACTATATCACAAACTTTGCTGAGGGTTCAACTTCAACAACCTGTCCACATCTAACAAAAGTATCAGATAATGATTTTCTGCTTACTTGGACACAAGGCAGTGACCTTTACTACACTATGATAGATGAGAACGGACAGACAGAAAGTGATATTAAAAAATTTGAAGGCGGACAGATTTCTGACTGCGACCCAATAATCGTTGACGGAAAAGCTGTATGGTACACTTGGAATAATTCTGTTAATTCATTCTATGAAATTGATTTAAATTCCTTAAAATGTACAAAAAATGTAACTGAAAACGGACATAAATATGTATTTAATAAATTTGAAAATGGTTCTGCATATTTAATATGCTCTGTTTGTGGAACAGAAACTACACAACTTGAACCAACCAGTATTTCAACATGGTGGAATACTACTGGAAGATATTCTTCTTACTCAAGTCGTGCAATTAGTTCTGGAAGCTACGGCACTATCGGTTATCTTTGGGTTCAATATAGTCCAAGTAACGCAGTAAATGATATTGAAATCACTTCTTCTAATGAATCTGTAGTTACAATAACACCATACAATAGTGAAATGTTCGACCTTAACTTCGTAGGAAATGGTACAGCAACAATTACAATTTCATCAAAGTACAATCCAACATTGACAAAATCATATAACATTACAGTTACAGGCGGTCCTGAGATAACAACAACAGTTCAGCCTACTACAACCGTTCCGCCAACTACAAAGCCACAGCCTACTACTGTTCCTACAACAGTACCACCAACCACAAAGCCACAGCCTACTACTATTCCTACAACTGTTCCAGTTACAACAAAGCCACAGCCTACTACTGTTCCTGCTGTAAAGAAAGTTTACTATAAAAATAGTAACAACTGGCAAAATGTAACTGCATATTACTGGAGTGACAGTAATATGAGTATGACAACATGGCCTGGCTCTCAGATGAAAAACGAAGGCAATGGTATTTATAGCATTGAAGTTTCATCTGATACACAGTATATTATATTTAGCAATAATGGTAGCGGACAAACTTCTGACTTAACAATTCCTGCAAATAATATGATATATAACAATGGTAACTGGACTGAATATGTAATTGAAACAACAGTTCTAACAACTACAACAACACCAGTTACTCAGCCAACAACAGTTGATACCAGCTATTTAATTGGTGATGCAAATCTTAACGGTCGTATAGCAATAGATGATGTTACTCTTATTCAGAAGTATCTTGTAGAATTAGTAACTCTTTCAGACAAAGCAATTCTTGCTTCAGATACAGATTTAGATGGCAATGTAAATGTTAAGGATGCAACCAATATTCAAAAGTATATTGCAAAACTTCCAACTAATAGTCATATTGGCGAAAATGTTCAGCCTGCAACTGAATCAACTACAACACAAAAGGTAACAGAAGCTCCTTCAACAACAGCTCCAGCAGTTACAAATAAGCTGTATTACAAAAATACAAATAATTTCAATACTGTATATGCATATTACTGGAGTGACACCAACTATAATCTTACAAGTTGGCCTGGTGTACAGATGACAAATATTGGCAACAATATTTACAACACTGAAGTTCCAAGCGAGGCTGAGTATATTATATTTAATTATAATTCATATCAAACTGCTGATTTAAAGATTGAAAAATTCGGTATGATTTATGATAATGGTAGTTGGCAGACTTATGAGCAACTATCAACTAACTCTTGTGTAGTTACTACCCCTTCTGAGCCAGTACCTTCTGAGCCAGAAAGCACAACAAAGGTTTACTTCATGAACACAAAGAATTGGAGTAATGTTTATGCGTATTATTGGAGCGACAGCAATATGCAAATGACCGTATGGCCTGGTGAAAAAATGCAGTATGACGGTGATGATATTTACAGAATTAAAGTACCATCAAATGCAAAGTACATTATATTCAGTAATGGAAGTGGTACACAAACTGCTGACTTAAATATTCAAAGCAGCGGTATGGCATATAAAGATGGTGAATGGGTTCCATATACATCTTTAATTCAAGGCTCAACATCACACTGTATTATAGATTGGTAAATATCTATATATATCCTATAATTTAGTATCCTTCTAAACTAAAAAACGGCACTTAACCCAAATAATTGAGGTTAAGTGCCGTTAAATTTTTCCTTATAGGAAATATTTACAGAAAACCTAAACTAAAGCGAAAAATCAGGGCAACCAAATGGTTGCCCTGAAAATATATAAACTATTTATTATTAGCCATTAGTCAGCATTATCAAATGATGCAAGCTTCTGGAGATGTGCGTACTTCTTCTCTGCTCCCTCTTCTGCCTCAGCAAAGAGTTTTTCAGCTCTTTCTGGGAATGCACGAGTAAGTGAGTTGTAACGAACTTCACCCATAATAAAGTCACGATATGATGCTGATGGAGCTTTGCTATCAAGCATAAATGGATTCTTGCCCTCATCTGCAAGGCGTGGGTCATAACGGAAGATATTCCAATAACCTGCGTCAACTGCTTTCTTCTCTTCAAGCTGAGCAATACCCATACCGCCCTTAATACCATGGTTAATACATGGAGCATAGCAGATAATGAGTGATGGACCATTATAGCTTTCAGCCTCAACCATAGCCTTAAGAACCTGATTATTGTCTGCACCCATTGCACACTGTGCAACATATACATAGCCATAGCTCATAGCAATAGCAGCAAGATCCTTCTTCTTAACAGCCTTACCTGCAGCAGCAAACTGTGCAACTGAACCTACTGGTGTAGCCTTTGAAGCCTGACCACCTGTATTTGAGTAAACTTCTGTATCAAATACAAGGATATTTACATTTTCGCCTGAAGCGATAACATGGTCAAGACCGCCAAAGCCAATATCATAAGCCCAGCCGTCACCGCCGAAGATCCACATTGACTTCTTAGCAAGCTCATCTTTATCAACGAGAGTTTTCTTAACAAGCTCGCCAACCTTTGCATCATCAGCATTCTTCTCAAGTTCAGCGATAAGAGCATCAGTTGCAATACGGCTTGATGTAGAATCTGTAATAGTGTCAAGATAATCCTGACAAGCATTCTTTAATTCTGCACTATCAGTATCCTTATGGATATTCTCAACATACTCAACAAGTCTGTTGCGAATAGCCTTCTGACCGAGTGCCATACCAAGACCAAATTCAGCATTATCCTCAAAGAGTGAGTTCTGCCAAGCAGGACCAAAGCCCTTCTTATTCTTAGTATATGGAGTAGCAGGAGCAGATGCACCCCAGATTGAAGAACAACCTGTAGCATTTGCGATAAACATTCTGTCACCAAAGAGCTGAGTTACAAGCTTAGCATATGGAGTTTCACCACAACCTGCACAAGCACCAGAGAACTCAAGGAGAGGCTGTTTGAACTGACTGCCCTTAACTGTAGAGAACTTAAACTTATCTGCAACCTCCTGCTTGTCATCAAGAGTAAGAGCATAATCAAAGAGAGCCTGCTTAGGACGCTGAGAGTCGATAGGTTCCATAGAAAGAGCCTTTTCACCCTTCTTACCAGGACAAACCTGAGCACAAGCACCACAACCTGTACAGTCAAGAGTAGAAACTGTCATAACGAATTTAAGCTCTTTAAGACCAATCATAGGAATAGCATTTGTATCAACAGGAGCAGCAGCAACCTCGTCATCAGTCATAGCAACTGGGCGGATAACAGCGTGTGGACAAACAATAGCACACTTGTTACACTGGATACAGTTTTCTGAATTCCACTGTGGAACATCAACAGCAATACCACGCTTTTCAAAAGCAGCAGAGCCGTTAGGAGCAGTACCGTCAACATGGTTCATAAATGCAGATACAGGAAGCTTATTACCCTTGTATTCATTAACTGGCTTTAATACGCCATTTACATATTCAACAAGAGCACCTTCGCCAGCAACTCTGTCAGCAACAGTATCATCAACAGCATTTGCCCAATCAGCAGGAATTTCAACCTTCTTGAGGTCTTCCATACCACGGTCAATAGCCGCATAGTTCATATCAACAATAGCCTGACCCTTCTTTGAGTAAGACTTATAGGCAGCCTTCTTCATAAGCTCCTTAGCCTCATCAGCAGGGATAATATCAGCAATCTTAAAGAAAGCGGACTGTAAAACAGTATTAATTCTACCGCCAAGACCGATTTCCTTACCAATCTTAATACCGTCAATAGTATAGAAATTAACATTTCTTTCAGCAAGAATCTTCTTCATCTTGCCAGGTAAACGCTTAGAGAGTTCCTCAACATCCCAAGGACAGTTAAGGAGGAATGAACCGCCAACCTTGAGGTCATCAACAATATCATATTTATCAACATATGAAGGGTTGTGACAAGCAACGAAGTCAGCCTTAGAAATATAGTAAGTAGATTTGATAGGAGTACTACCAAAACGGAGGTGAGAAACTGTAAGACCGCCTGATTTCTTAGAGTCATAAGCAAAATAACCCTGAGCGTACATATCAGTATTATCACCGATAATTTTGATAGAGTTCTTGTTAGCACCAACAGTACCGTCAGCACCAAGACCCCAGAATTTACAGCTGTGAGTACCCTGAGGGGTAGTATCAGGATTTTCAACAACAGGAAGAGAAAGATTTGTTACATCATCAACAATACCGATAGTAAATCTTCTCTTAGGAGCATCGCTTGCAGCATTTCTGTAAACAGCAATAATATCGCCAGGTGTAGTATCTTTAGAACCAAGACCATATCTGCCTGTATAAACCTTAACACCAGCAAAGTCAGAACCATTAATAGCAGCAAGAACATCAAGATAGAGAGGCTCACCGATAGAACCAGGCTCTTTTGTTCTGTCAAGAACAGAAATAGTCTTAACAGTCTTAGGAAGCTCACTAAGGAGATAGTCAGCAACGAAAGGTCTGTAAAGGTGAACCTTCAATAAACCAACCTTTTCGCCAGCGGCGTTAAGATAGTCAACAACCTCTTCAGTACAGTCACAAACAGAACCCATAGCAACGATAATATGCTCAGCGTCCTCAGCACCGTAGTAATTGAACGGCTTATAGTTAGTGCCAAGCTTAGCATTAACCTTATTCATATATTCGATAACAACTTCAGGAACAGCATCATAGTACTTATTACAAGCCTCTCTTGCCTGGAAGAAGATGTCATCATTCTGAGCAGTACCTCTTGTAACAGGATGCTCAGGGTTCAAAGCACGACGACGGAAAGCCTCAACAGCATCCCAATCGAGCATATCAGCTAAATCAGCATAGTCCCATTCTTCAATTTTCTGGATTTCGTGAGAAGTTCTGAAACCGTCAAAGAAATGCATAAAAGGAACTCTGCCCTTGATAGCAGAAAGATGAGCAACAGCAGCGAGGTCCATACATTCCTGAGGATTATTTGAACAAAGCATAGCATAACCTGTCTGACGGCAAGCATAAATATCAGAATGGTCACCGAAGATAGAAAGAGCATGGCTTGTCAAAGCACGAGCAGAAACATGGATAACACCAGGTAAAAGCTCACCAGCCATTTTGTACATATTAGGGATCATCAGGAGTAAGCCCTGAGAAGCGGTATAAGTAGTAGTTAAAGCACCAGCAGCGAGTGAACCATGAACGGCACCAGAAGCACCACCCTCAGACTGCATTTCAGTAACCTGAACCTGTCTGCCGAAAAGGTTCTTCTGACCTAAAGCAGAAAACTTATCAGTAAGGTCAGCCATAACAGAAGATGGAGTAATAGGATAAATAGCAGCAACATCAGTAAACGCATAAGAAACATGAGCAACTGCACTATTACCATCCATGGTCTTCATTTTTCTTGCCATAAAAAAATATCCTCCTTTTATTAAAGCAGTAAAAGAGTACTGCTAACATTTAAAATCACATAAAAAATACAATGGCTATGTATTATTACAATATTAACATTTTTAATGAGATTTGTAAAGGGTTTTCGACAATTTTCACATAATATTCAAAGGAAATTAAAAATAATAAAAAAATCCACAAATATTGGTTACAACATAGCAATACAAAACAGAATTTTAACCCCTGTAATTTTATCAAAAGGTTGAAAAATAAAATCACAATGGTAACTTAGTTCACAAACTAAAAACTATAAATTATTTCAATAAAGTCATTATAAATATTAAAGTTGTTTATTTTAAATAAGAGAGCCTTTGAAATTTCTGCTCTCGTTTTATGAAAGGTGATTTATTTTAAGTTGCAAATAATTCTATTTTGAATTTATGCAAAGGGGTTAAGAAAGGTCTGAGCCGTACATTTTAATACTATGCCGAAATTACCTTACTAAGTTTTTATCAATATATTCAATATATGGTTTGCGATTATAGACACTTTCGAGATTATTTTTGTACCATTCAAACTCATCCTTTAAGCCTTGCTCAAGCGGAATTGTATCAGGCATAAGTTCGTTTTGTTTGGATACATCAAGAACATACTCATAGTCATAGAAGCAAAAGTAATCTCTTTGAGAAATTGACTTATCTACATTAACAAAGTCTGCACTCTTTCCTGCAACCTTATAACAAAGCTTAACCCATTCTTTAACTGTCACAGTTTCTTTGTTACCAACATTAAAAATATGGTTATCTGGGTGTTTATCTAATATAATCTGAATAAATTTGCACAAATCTCTGACATTGAAAAACTGTAATTTCATATTTCCATTGTCTGGAAGATAAAATTTCCGATTATTCATTGCACAATCAAAAGGAAAGGCTTCTCTATAAAGATTTTCATAAATTCCATAGAAATATGGTGGTCTTAATATATATGATTTCGGAAATCTACTAATCAGCATTTTTTCAGCTTCAAGTTTATTTGTTCCATAGTCACCCCAAATTGAGTTTTTACCACAAATTTGTTCCTCTGTAAAAGGTTGTTTATTTGTTTCAGGATAAACTGCACTTGAACTGATGAATATATAATCATCAAAGGATACTCCAGATGATAAAAGTGTTTCTATATGTTCTTTTGTATATGCGGTTACATCAATAATAATGTCAAAATGAACGCCTTTCAAAACAGACCCTAAATTTGTTCTATCACAGTTTATTAATGTAACACCATTAACCTGAGTTCGGCTATTGCGATTAATAACCGTTACATCATTTCCTTTGGTCACAAAATATTCTGCGACATATTTGCTGACAAAGGTTGTTCCACCTGTTACAAGTATTTTCATAATAACCTCCTAAGATTTTTAGTCAATGAAAGCATTTAAAACTCTTAATCAAATCACTGGACATTTTTTGTTATTTCTGTACTTTTATAGCTAATAAACTTTAATATTATTTGATAATATTTATACCCCGTAAATATTAAGCAATATATTTTTTATTTCATACAACTTTTTCGACAAATCAACATAATAAGTATGAGGATTTTCAAAGCGTTTTACCTCGTCCCACAGTAAATCAATCTGTTTTCTGCAATAATCTGCAATTTCATTTATTGACGGCTGATTATATACGCATTCTCCGTTTTTAAATACAGGCACAAGCAGTTCCTTTGCTGTAAAATTAGTTAATGTCTTTGTTTTCCAAGTAGCATTTGAATCAAATATTGTTCTCGGCTTTGTTGTATCAATTATTTCATCATACACACAAAGCTCATCAGCCAAAGCCTTTCCGCTTTCGTTATCAAAATATCTGTAAACCTTTTTAAAGTGCGGATTTGTAATTTTTGCGGTGTTTTCGCTGACCTTGATTTTGGGTACGATTTCTCCACCCTCATTTTCAACAGCTACCAGCTTATATACTCCTCCAAATACCGGTGAGCTTGACGATGTTATAAGCCTTTCCCCTACACCAAAGGTATCAATCTCAGCACCCTGCATCATCAAATCTCTGATAAGATATTCATCAAGTGAATTTGATACAGTTATTTTGCATTCCTTTAGTCCTGCATCATCAAGCATTTTCCTTGCACGCTTTGAAAGATATGATATATCTCCTGAGTCAAGTCTTATTGCAAAATTCTTTATGCCCTTTGGCACAAGCACTTCCTTAAATACCTTTATTGCATTAGGAATACCGCTTTTTAATGTATTATAGGTATCAACCAAAAGTGTAGTGTTCTCAGGGTATAACTCACAATAGGTTTTAAATGCATCATATTCGCTGTCAAACATCTGTATCCACGAATGAGCCATAGTTCCGCCAGCAGGCACTCCATAAAGCTTATCAGTAAGCGTGCAGGCAGTTCCAAGACATCCGCCTATATAAGCCGCTCTTGCACCGTCAACTGCTCCGCTTGCACCCTGTGCACGCCTTGAACCAAATTCAAGTACGGCTCTACCCTGTGCCGCACGCACAATTCTATTTGCTTTTGTTGCGATTAATGTCTGATGATTAATTGTCAGCAACAAAAATGTTTCAATCAACTGAGCCTCAATAGCTGGTGCTTTAACTGTAAGTATTGGTTCATTAGGGAATATCGGTGTACCCTCTGGAACAGCATAAATATCTCCGCTAAATCTAAATTTTTTAAGATATTCAAGAAAATCTTCATCAAATAAATTTTTACTTCTTAAATACTCAATATCACTTTCATCAAAATGAAGATTATTTATATATTCAATGACCTGCTCAAGACCTGCCACAATGGCAAATCCACCATTGTCAGGCACTTTTCTGAAAAACAAGTCAAAATAAACCTCTTTTTTATAAAACCCATTTTTTAAATAACCATTAGACATTGTAAGCTCATAAAAATCACAGAGCAAAGATAAATTATCATTAAGCATATTTTCCTCCCTAAAGACATTCAAATCATATTATTACATAATTATATTTTTCTCATACAAAACTCATTCATACAGCAATTTTCACACATTGGTTTCCTTGCCTGACATACCGCCCTGCCATGAATTACAAGTCTATGGCAAAAATCATTACTTTCGGTAGGCGGAAGTAGTTGACGCAATTCAAATTCAATTTTCTTCTGGTCTTTTAATTCGTGCAGACCAAGCCTTTTTGTTATCCTTATGCAATGTGTATCTACAACCACAGCAGGCTGACCAAAAATATCACCACACACAAGATTTGCCGTTTTTCTTCCTATTCCAGGCAGCTTTATTAAATCATCAATATTATCAGGCACAACACCATTAAATTTTTCCTTGAGCATTTGTGCCATTGCAACAATATCCTTTGATTTGGTTTTGTACAAGCCACAGCTTTTTATATATTCCGCTACTTCGTCAGCTGTTGCCTCCGCAAAATCATCTACAGTTTTAAACCTTTCAAATAGTGCAGGAGTTACCATATTAACCCTTGCATCTGTACATTGAGCCGCCAGTCTGGTTGATATGAGCAACTGTAAAGGGTCGGTATATACAAGTGAGCATTGAGCTTCTGGATATTCATTTTTTAAAGCATTAACTGCCTTTAGTGCAATATCTTTTTTATTCACAGTACATCACCTTTTTTCTTTAACAATAAGCGATTTTATATAAAATATAATATCATAATTTGCAAGGTATTGCAAATAAAAGTAAAAGCTGATAGAATAGAAATATCAAACAATGAGGTGATTATATGTACAAAAACTATATATTTGATTTATACGGAACTTTGATAGATATAAATACAGACGAGTGGTCCATGGAGCTATGGAAGAAAATGTCTGTACTGTATGGCTATAGAGGTGCAATTTATACAGCAGAAGAACTCAATAAAGAATATGGCAGACTTGTTGAAAAAGAAAAAAAATCGGCACACCGCCGACACCCTGAGTATTCAACCATTGATATAAAAATCGAAAAGGTATTCAGAACCTTATATACACAAAAGGGAGTAAAGCCAACCAAATCTCAGGTATTATTTACAGCAGAGGCATTTCGCTGTTTTTCAACTAAGTATATAAAACTCTATGACGGAGTAGTTGATTTACTTGATACTTTAAAAGCAAAGGGAAAGAAAATTTATTTGCTTTCAAATGCTCAAAGGTCATTTACAGAAAACGAACTTAATATGCTTGACCTGACAAAATATTTTGACGGAATATGCATAAGCTCTGACGAAGAATGTTCAAAGCCTGATACTAATTATTTTAAAATACTGTTTGAGCGTTATGGGCTTGAAAAGTCAGAATCAATAATGGTAGGAAATGATTTTCGTTCAGATATAGGCGGAGCGGCAGATTTTGGAATAGACAGTCTATATATACACCAGAGCATATCTCCGGAAATTGAAGGAGAATTAAGAAGTACCTATACGATAATGGATGGTGATGTATTTAAAATGAAAAAGTACATTGTAAAAGAGTAATAATTATCAATTAGCAATTTAATAAAACAGGGCTGTGAAGATAAAGTATCAAAAACTTTTTTTCACAGCTCTGATAAACAAAAGATATGATTGATATAAATATTGGTTTTAAGATATAAGTATGGACACAATATCAAGATTATGTAATTTTTTGTATTAACCTATGATAAGTACAAAATATATTTGAATTTTAATTTCTGTAAGAATGATAAATAGGGGATTTTTATGAAATATACATTAACTCAAAATGCACTTAGTTCTCTTAGTATAGCAATTGAAAAGTTTAAGAGTATTTATTATGAAAGTAATGAAATTGAAGAAAGTAAGTTTGATGAAAACTTAAAAATATGTGCTATTTTTTTAGAAAATTCTATCGAATTACTTGTAAAGGCAATTTTAGCACATAATGACCCTGAATCTATATATGATAAACCTCAAAATAGTCCAAATATTCAAGAAGCTAAGCGAGAAGTTGATAAAGATAACAAATTAGAAGATATATTAATTTATATCGATAATATTAAAACCATAACATATAAATGTGCAATAACAAAAGTGTGTGATAATATTTGTAAATCTGAAAAAGCTAAAAAAATTTTATTGAATTTGGGTTATATTCGTAATGCAATAACACATTTTGGGATTGTTGGAAAAGACGAAGAATATATTATTACTTTTATTGAAGTGTTTGATGTTATTTATAATTATTTGTTCTCAAAAATCAAAGAGATAGATGAAATATCTGATTATTTCACTGATGATGATTTTTTGGTTAAAACTGTTCATGGTGTAAAACCATTATTTGATAAAAATTATATTTATGACAATATTATTGATTTTTTAGATGAACTTTTGCAAGAAGGTAGAGGATGGTGTTACGAAGTTCGTGTGAAAAATCCAGATTATAAAATAAACAAGTTTTTATCAATTTATTCAGATTTAGTTAATTCAGAAAAATTTAAAGAAATGCTAAAAAATTATGGTGCAAACTTTCAATATGAGAGTGACAATATAGATATTGAAATTAAAAATGACAACGGATTTTTTGACTACCTTTTAGCCACATATTCACCATTCTACAATTATACATGTTTTAAGGGTGAATATGGGAATATATACTTTGTTGTTGAACATTCGCAAGACAAAATTTTAGTTTATAATGACTATATGGAGATGCCAGAGTACAATAAACCAGAATTTGAGGAATGGCAATGGAAGGCTCATATTGATGATGGTATTTGTACAGAATATGAGTTAAACGAGGAAAATCTTAAACTTGCTTTTGAAAATATCCTAAAAAATATGAATTAGTAGATAGCAAATAGAATTTTGGAACAAAAAATATGAGAATGGAAAATTATGCAAAAGTAGTTCATCATCAACCAATTATTTCTCTCAAGATAATCGTTTTTTCTACAGTCTGAGAGGTTTGATTATAAAACTCTGCCTTTTTGCTACGCTGTTAAACAAAGAAAAACAGAACACGGAAATCAATTTTCAGAAATAACCAACAATTTTCAAAATATTATTGGAGTCAAGTAAGCAATCAAGCATAATTTTTGATATAGCTTTTTTAGATTGAGTATCAGATTTGAAGAGCTTGATACGGTGGTGGCTGTTTCAGCTCCCTTGAGAAAGGGGGTGTATATTTATGTCAGATGTGATTTTATTGCTTACATATGTAATTGTATTGATTACTGTAAAAGTAGTCATTGATGATAATCGGGCTTTGTCAAGTAAAGTATGTAAGTATTTTTTGAAAAGTTAGAAAATCAATGTTTTACCAACCGAGGGGGTAC
>JAKSRB010000052.1 GCA_024403825.1 Ruminococcus sp.
GTTACTTCTGGCTCTACTGATACTTCTATGAATTGAGGCTTGGTTTTCTGTGCGTATGCCTCATATACCTTTTTCTGTCTGTTCCAAAATGCGCTTACAGGAATATTATTGTTTTTACACCACTGTGTAACACTTAAACCACTGTTGCTGCACTCCTCGACCTGATTTGCCCAAAGAGTCAGGTTCTGTTCTTGTCTTAATGTTCTGATACCATTCTTCATACGAAGCTCTCCAATCGTTTTTTGTTGTAGTCGATTGTAGACATTCGTCTACAACTTGTTTACTTGGATATTTTCGCATGTTTTCAATTCTGCTTCAAGACGCCGGATGGTTTGACGGTTACGATACAAGAGGTTATTTTAATAAGTTTTGTTTTATTAATTCCATATGCAAACCGTATATAAAATTCAATTACTACCATTTTACTTTTTGGTGATACTATTTAAGCAGATTTTCTATAAATCATATACAAAAAAGAAACAGTAAAAGCGAAGTACATAACTTCATTTTTACTGTTTCTTTTGGCGGAGGACAAGGGATTTGAACCCTCGCGCCGCTTTCGCGACCTACTCCCTTAGCAGGGGAGCCTCTTCACCACTTGAGTAATCCTCCGAATGGTAAAGTATTAAAAAATAAATGGCGGAGAGGAAGGGATTCGAACCCTTGGTCCCTCGCGGGATCACTAGTTTTCAAGACTAGCTCCTTAAACCACTCGGACACCTCTCCGTATTCGCTGAACCGCTTATTGCTCTCAACAGGTATTATAATACCACAGTTAATTATATTTGTCAACACTTTTTTTAAAAAATTTCTAATCAAATTTGTACCTAAATTGCAATATCAAATCGAACAAAACCGTAAAAATCAGATATTGCCTAAATAAATAATTAATTATCAAGCGAATTATAACTCAATTTGTACGGAGAGAGTTTTTAATAAAATTTTATGCTAAAAACAGATTTCAAAACAAACTGACATTTCTATTGATATATCATCATTCAAAAGAGTCATTTGACGGATTTTTGTCGGAACATTCAACAATTTTCAAATTATTATCTCCGTCACAAAATGCCACAAATACCTCTGAAAGCTTTTTATTCTGAGATTTCAGCATTTTTTCGAGCCATTCAGTATTATTTCCTGTTTCATTCAGATTTTTAGTAAGTATATGACCATCCATAATTACAACCTTTTCAGGTCGTGACTGCAAAACTCTTATTTTCATATCATCTGGAGTTAAGGGGCGTTTTTTATCCTTTGGCAATACCGATAACTGTCCGTTTTGCTCCAGAAATGCTGTTTCAATTTCGTCAAGATTAAAATATCCCTTTGTCCTGAGCATTGCTATAAATTCATTAAAATCAAGCTTTGCTGTATTCAGATTTTTCTTATACAGCTTTCCCCTATCGAATATTACTATAGTTTTTCCTGTAAAAAATCTTCTCATCTTCAATGACTTTTGAGATAATACAGAAAGTCCGAATACCATTACTGCATATATTACAAGTGCTAATGTGCAGTCTGCAAGCTCATCAAACTCACAGGTTGCCATTTCTGCTGCTATTGAACCTATAGTTATACCATTGATATAATCAAAAATATTCAGATTTGCAATCTGTTTGTTGCCAATCAGCTTTGAAAGTATAAACAAAACTATAATTGACAGCGGTGCTACCAAAAATACACGCCAAAAATCCATAATAAACCTCCGTTCACTATGGTTTATTATGGATTTATTTTGGAAATTTATACTTATTTTTTAGATATAATTACCAAGGCTTAATTGTTCCTGTCAGCTCTGATACACTCTTTAAGCCGTTATCATCAAGGAATTTGTTAATTCCCTCATTAATCTTAATTGGTGCATAAGGGTCTGAAAACAGTACAGTGCCTATCTGGAGTGCAGATGCTCCTGCAATCAGCATTTCAACAGCATCTTCCCATTTTGAAATACCACCCATACCAATAATAGGAATATTTACAGCATTTGCTACTTGCCATACCATTCTTACCGCTACTGGAAATACAGCTGGACCGCTCATTCCTCCTGTATTGTTGCGGATTATAGGTCTGCGTGTGTTAATATCAATTCTCATACCTGTAAGGGTATTTATCATTGAAATTGCATCTGCTCCGTTAGCCTCAGCAGATTTTGCAATTTCTGCAATATCGGTTACATTTGGGCTAAGCTTTACAATTAACGGCTTTTTGCAATACTTTCTTACTGCGGATGTTATTGCTCCTACAGACTCACAGCTTGTACCAAACTGCACACCACCGCTCTTTACATTAGGACATGAAATATTCATTTCTATCATATCTACCGCAGTTTCGCTCAGCTTCTCAGCCATCTGACAATATTCCTCAGGTGTGTTTCCTGCAATATTTGCTATTACAACCGTATTTTGCTCCTTGAGCCAATCAAGGTCATTTTCTATAAATGCATCTACTCCAGGATTTTGCAATCCAACAGCATTTAAAATTCCTGACGGAGTTTCTGCAATTCGTGGTGCAGGATTTCCGTCACGCTTTTTCAAGGTTATTCCCTTGCAGGAAATTCCGCCCAGATTATCAAGTGAGTAAAATTCAGAATATTCCCTGCCAAATCCAAAAGTACCTGATGCGGCAATTATCGGATTATTAAATTCAACACCAGCTATTTTTACAGATAAATCAGCCATTAAAATACAACCTCCTCAGCATTGAAAACAGGACCGTTTTTGCAAACATGCTGCATAATTTCTTCACCGTCTTTGCGAACCTTTA
This sequence comes from Ruminococcus sp., assembly GCA_024403825.1. Lineage (GTDB taxonomy): Bacteria > Bacillota > Clostridia > Oscillospirales > Acutalibacteraceae > Ruminococcoides. Next base: position 2,767 of record JAKSRB010000052.1, read on the forward strand.
CTGCACACACAAGACAAGCACCTATACCGCATGCCATTCTCTCTTCAAGTGAAATCTGACAAGGCTTTCCTGCCTCTTTGCATACATCTGCAATGGCTTTCAGCATAGGAGTTGGACCGCAGGCACAAACCTCATCAACCTCATTAATCTTATCTTTCAGAACATCAGTCACAAAACCATGTATTCCTGCACTTCCGTCATCTGTTGTCAGCACAAGCTCTGCTCCTGCATTTTTAAAATCTTCCTGTAATATTATTAAATCCTTGTTTCTAAAGCCTGTTATTACAAGAGGATTTTCTGTCTGCTTTGCTGTATATAGCATTGGTGGAACACCAATGCCTCCGCCTATAAGACAATATCTTTTGCCTTTTTCAACCTTAAAGCCTTTTCCAAGTGGTGCAAGCACATCAACCATTTCGCCTGACTTCATCTGTGACATAAGCTGTGTACCCTCACCCTTAACCTGATATACAAGTCTTAGCACACCATTTTCACTATCACATACGGATATTGGTCTTCTTAATGTTTTGGACGGAACATAAACATGGGCAAATTGTCCGCACTTTGCAAGCGGAGCAAGCTCGTCATTTTTCAGACGCATATCAAAAATACCGCCTGCAATTTCTTCATTTGACAAAAGCTCAAATTGCTTTACATCATATTTCATAATATCAATCCTTTATATTTTATTATCATTAATTATATTTTAAGGTTACTATAAGTAATCTCATAGATTCTGCCGTATAAACGGTGGTCTGGTCTGACAAGGTAAATGAATACATACTACGCATATTTGCTGAACCAATCCACCTTGAAATATAACCACCGCTGATTAACTTTTCTGTTAAATAATCATAGTCAGCATCTTTTGCAATAGTTATATAAAAATACTCTTTATGATTTTCACCTGCATCAAGAATACCGTTTATTACATTTTCGGAATCATCAAGACTACTGATTACCGCTCCATTATAAATATAATAATTGAAATCGGTTGCAGTACATTCCGGCACAAACAAATTTCCGTTACATTCTCGATTTTCATATTCATAATCGGACAATTCTTCAAACAGCTTGCCAGCGGTATGATTTTCATACATTTTCTCATCGTTCAGATTGAAAAACATATATCTTGCAAGCTCATCATCCTCTGTGTCAGGGTCATTCCATGTAACATCAAGCTGATACCATTCACCATTGATTTTTACACAATTCCATATATGATTCTGAGTTTTGCTCATTCCGGAAACATTTACACATTCAATTCCAAACTCATTGCACAAAAGATTAACTGCCCTTGCATATCCCTCGCATACGGCATTTCCCTCAACCAATACACCATAAGCATCACTTGTATCTCCTACAAAGTTTTTGGTTTCGGCAACCGTATAATCATACACACAGTTATCGCAGATATAATCATTTATATATAATTCAAGCTCAAAATCCGATGCATTGTCAGGGGCATTACTTACGATTTCCTGAATTTTATCATAAAAACGCTCTTTATATTCTGGCAAATCATCGGCACTGATAGTATATTTAAGTGAAACAAAGGTCTGATAATTTTCAAAGTAATATGAACAACTGCTTTTCAGCCAGAATATCTCAGGGTGGTCATCCTTAAATGCCTGTAGTGCTTCAAAAATTTGTCTTTCTGAAAGCTGACCGTCAATACATATGCTTTGTTCATTTAATTCTTCCGCAAATATCTGAATTTGTCCATAAAGAATGCGTACAATTTCTTCTGAAATATAGTCATAACCATAAAGTGTTTTGTCTGTAGTTTTTACAGGAGCGGTCGCTACAGGCTTACTCGGTTTAATAAATGTGGAGTTATTGTTGAGCAGAAATTTTACATCTTCAACATATGATGAACAGCCACCCATAACCATACATACGGTGCAAGCCAAAGCAACCGAAAATATTTTACAGTATCTTTTCATTTCATCATCTCTGACATATTTATTACTTTTATTGTACTTGATTTTTCATTAACAGTCAATTGCATTTTGAATAAATTTATGATATATTATGTTTAGTCTGTTCGCAAAATCCAGACTCTAAAAAAATACTACGGAGGAATTTAATATGAAAAAAAATACCACAAGGTACATTACACAGGCGGCAGTAATTGCAGCGTTGTATGCTGTACTCACAATCCTACAGAATGTTCTTTTGCCTGGTTCAGCATCTATGGCTGTGCAGTTCAGAATTTCTGAGGTAATGACGATACTTGCGTTCTTCACACCTGCGGCAATTCCGGGACTTACTATTGGTTGTGTCATAGCAAATATAAGCTCACTTTCAGTTTTAGGACCATATGATTTGATTTTTGGTTCACTTGCAAGCTTTTTTGCTGCTCTCGCTATGTATTATCTCAGAGATGTAAAGTTCTTATCATTACCGATAATAGGTGCGATAATGCCTGCACTTGCAAATGGTTTGATTGTAGGCTTTGAAATTGAATTTTTCTTCATTGAAGGCGGATTCCATTTTGGGGATTTTCTTCTTCAGGGAAGCTTAGTAGCACTTGGAGAGCTTGGAGTTTTATTTGTACTCGGCTTGCCATTAACTGCTTTAATCCAGAAACAAAACATTGATAAAAAGCTTTTTTCATTAAAGGCTTAATTTAATAGATAAAAAATATTTTTAATAAAAGATTTTGCAAAATAGGGGACTGTTAAAATGGAGTTTTAAAGCTTCATTTTAACAGTCCCTTTTGACATAACAAAACCGCCTTGACTTCTCAGGGCAGTTTTGTATATATAAATTACTTAGCAGGTGTACAATTTTTCTGTATTGCTTAAACCTGTCTTATCTTTCAACGGTGTATGATTGTACGAAATCTTCTGCTATTAGCAGCTTGTTATCAGCCTGCTTAATATGTGTGACACTTTATTATGCTGACTCTTTTTTTAATTTCAATTCTTCTTCAAGTTTTTTTATTGTTTCTTGCAACTGTTCCTTACTCATTTTTTTAATATAATCAGGAATAATTACTCTGTCATCAACAAAATATTTATTTTCAGCCATAATATTCCACCTCCCAAATTTTTATATCATATGACTGAGAAAGCTTTATTAGTGTATTTAATTGTGCCTCAAGCTCTTCATAGCCATCTTTTATAAAACTTTCAATATACATACTATAAAGTTTTTCGTTTATCAGCTCATTTGAAGTATATCCAAATATCTTTCCATTATGACAAGCAACAAACCCAATTTTGTATTCATTATTAAAGCAAGAATTTAAGTCTGAACAACTTGGTGGCATACTGCTTGGATGCGTATGTAGAGTAATGATATTTTTATTATCTTTAATAATATTCTTTATTTTGTCTGTATAGACAATAGCTCTTTCTTCAATACTATCTTCAACAGAAAGAAGAATTTTACCTGTATTATAGTTAATCCAATACATATCTTCAAATACTGTACCGCTTCTATGCTTCAAAGCCCTTTTTGAACAGTCATAAAGAGTTTTGTTGACAAAGGGATTATCTGTGGCATTATCGAACTTACGGCGATACTCTCCACTTTCTAAAAATGTTTTATTAACAAGAGTACTCTTATTTCTGCCATATCGTTGATTTTCTAATGCCATTTTACAATTCCCCTCTTTTATTATACCATTCTTACTTAAATTTGCAACACAAAAAGTCTATATTAAACTAATTGTTTTGCCATTTATGTATAATAATGTATAGAACAAATATTTTATTTTCTTGCAAAAATAATGCACTTAACCTTTATTGCTTAGGGTTAAGTGCATTGTTATTTTTTAATTAAAAGTATTTATTTACCGTTATTTTAACCAATTATTTCTTTAATTTTTTCTTCTGCCGCTGCCGCATCGGCTTTTCCTCGGCTGTTCTTCATTACAAAGCCTACCAATGACTTAATTGCCTTTTCTTTGCCACCCTTGTAGTCTGCAACTGCTTTAGGATTGCTTTCTACAGCCTGCTTGCAAAGCTCGGTCATTGCATTTTCGTCAAGTCCGCCCATATCGCTTTCGCTGATAAATTCCATTGCTCCTTTACCACTATCAAGCATTTTTTCAAGTGTTGACTTTGCAAGATTATTACGGATTTTGCCAGAATCCAACAGCTTTACAAGCTCGTTTAACTGTGCAGGGCTTACAGCTACATCAAATATTTCCTTATCTGCCTCTGTTTCTGTTCTGCGGAATATTTGTCCGATTATAAAGTTTGATACTGTCTTTGCTGACTTTACTCCCTCGCAGGCTTCATCAAAGTATTCGCTGATTTTTCTGTACTTTGTGAGCAGCTGTGCATCCTTCTCAGGAATTAATAGCTCATCTATATATCTTCTGCATTTATCTGCCGGTAACTCAGGAAGATTAGCTTTGATTTCTTCAACCTCTTGTGGGTCAACATTTATTGTTACAAGGTCAGGATCTCTGAAATAGCGATAATCGTGGGCATCTTCCTTGCTTCTCATTGATGATGTAGTTCCTGTTGCATCATCATAACGGAGTGTTTCCTGTATTACCTTTCCGCCACTCTCTATCAAATCTGTCTGACGCTCATACTCATACTCCATTGCCTTTGCAATGTTTGTAATTGAGTTCATATTCTTTATTTCTGTTCGTGTTCCAAACTTTTCACTGCCCTCAGGTCTTACTGAAATGTTTACATCACAACGCATTGAGCCTTCCTGCATTTTACAATCTGAGATTCCTATATATCTCATTACCTGTTGGAGCTTTTCAACATACTCCTTTGCCTCGTCTATTGAACGAATATCAGGCTCGGATACTATTTCAATTAGCGGTACTCCGCCTCTGTTATAGTCAACATAGGTATCGCCATGCTGATGTATTAGCTTTCCGGCATCCTCTTCAATATGAATATGATGCAAACGGATTTTTCTGCCATTTGAAAGCTCAACATATCCTCCGATTATCAATGGTGCGTAAAGCTGTGAAATCTGATATGCCTTAGCAAGGTCAGGATAACAATAATTTTTTCTGTCCATTTTTGCAACATCTGCAATTTTTCCATGAACAGCAAGTCCTGCTCTTATTGCGTAGCGTACTACCTCTCTGTTGAGCTTTGGAAGTGTGCCAGGCAAACCTATACATACAGGACAACAATGTGTATTCGGCTCTCCGCCAAACTCAGTTGTACAACCGCAGAAAATCTTGGTTTTTGTAGCAAGCTCTATATGGGTTTCAAAACCCGCAACTAATTCATATTTCAAAGCTTAACACCCCAATCTGTATCCTTAAAGTTTTCATTAGCGGCTTGCTGATATTTATATGCCGCATTCAGAATCTGTGCTTCTCCAAAGCTTTTTCCGATTAACTGCATACCAATAGGCATTCCCTTAGCATTAAATCCGCAAGGTACTGAAACACCTGGCAAGCCTGCAATATTTACAGGTACTGTGCAAATATCTGTGAGATATGTTTCAATAGGGTCTGTTACTGCGTGTCCCTTTTCAAATGCTGTCATAGGAACTGTAGGTGCAAGAATTACATCCACCTTTTCAAATGCATCATTAAATGCCTTTACTATTGTTCCTCTGAGATTTTGTGCCTTTTTATAGTATGCATCATAATAGCCTGCTGAAAGTACATAAGTACCGAGCAAAATTCTTCTCTTAACTTCTTCGCCAAAGCCCTCTGAGCGTGTACGGCAAATCATATCATGGGTGCCGTTATAATGCTCTGTCTTATATCCAAAGCGAATACCGTCATATCTACCGAGGTTTGATGATGCCTCTGCACAAGCTATAATGTAATATACAGGAAGTGCAAATTTAAGTGCAGGCAAATCAAAATATACAATCTCTGCACCGAGTGATTTATAAATTTCTGCCGCCTTTAAAATTGATTCCTTAACATCATCTCTTATTCCCTCAAGATATTCTCTTGCAATACCGATTTTCATACCCTTAATATCATTGTTAAGAGTTGAGTAGGTATTTCCGCTGTAACCCTTTGAGGTTGAGTCTTTATCATCATATTTTGAAATTGCATCAAATACCAGTGATGCATCTTCAACTGATTTTGTAATCGGTCCTATCTGGTCAAGTGAGCTTGCATAAGCAATAAGACCATATCTTGATACAGCACCATAGGTAGGCTTTAAACCGACAATTCCGCAGAATGATGCAGGCTGTCTGATAGAACCACCTGTATCTGAGCCAAGAGCAAATGCCGCAAGATTTGCACCAACTGCACTTGCACCGCCTCCTGATGAACCACCTGCAACATGGTTTATATTAAATGGGTTTGCCGCACCGCCAAAATATGAGGTTTCGCAGGAAGAACCCATTGCAAACTCGTCCATATTTGTTTTACCAAGCATTACAGCATTCTGATTATTGAGAGTATCCCAAACAGATGCGTTATAAATTGGCTTGTAGCCTGTCAGAATTTTTGAACAGCAGGTTGTTTCGACACCCTTTGTTGAAATATTATCCTTCAAGGTCATTGGAACACCCTCAAGCATTCCAATTTCTTCTCCGCCTGCAATTTTTTTATCAACCTTTTCAGCTGTAGCAAGTGCCTGTTCACCTGTAACATTTACATAAGCGTTAAGCTCACCGTTTGATTTTTCAATTTCATTGAGATAACTTTTTGTAAGCTCAGTACAGGAAATCTGTTTAGTTGTCAAAAGCTCGTGGATTTTTGAAATTGAACCCATTACTGTACCTCCTTACTCTCTGTTTCTCACAAGGAAATGATTTTCAGCCTGCTCAGGAGCATTGCTGAGAATTTCCTCGCTGCTGTATGACTCAATCACTTCATCTTCTCTGAAAACATTTGAAAGACCGCTGATACTATCAAATCCCTCATCTGTTACCTGAGCATTATTAATTGTGTCTGCAAAATCTATAATTTCCTGCATTGACTTTGTAAGTCCGTCAAGCTCCTCCTCCGGAACAAACAGCTTTGAAAGCAATGCAATGTTTTCAACATCTTCTCTCGTTACCATTTAAAATCAATCCTTTGTAAACAGAATCAGGGCAAGCCATTTAAAACAACTCGCCCTTTGAGTATATTTAAAATTTTATCTTAGCTTAATATGAACTTCTCTAAGCTGCTGTTCTGTTACCTCTCCAGGAGAACCAAGGAGTAAATCCTGAGCATTTGAGTTCATAGGGAATGCGATTACCTCACGAATGTTTTCTTCCTCAGTAAGGAGCATAATCATTCTGTCAACACCCGGAGCCATACCAGCGTGTGGTGGTGCACCATACTGGAATGCATTGTAAAGTGCTGAGAATTTAGCCTTTAAGTCATCTTCGCTGTAGCCAGCAAGCTCAAAAGCTTTCTTCATAATTTCAATATCATGGTTACGGACAGCACCTGAGGACAACTCAACACCATTACATACAATATCATACTGATATGCAAGAATTGTTTCAGGGTCTTTATTAAGCAGGCTGTCAAGACCTCCCTGAGGCATTGAGAATGGGTTGTGAGTAAAGATAATCTGATTTGTTTCTTCGTCACGCTCAAACATAGGGAAATCAACAATAAAGCACATTTCAAATCTGCTTGTATCAATCAAATCAAGACGCTTTGCAACCTCAGTTCTAATCTGACCTGCAAGCTTTGGAGCATCCTGAGCAGTATCGGCAATGAAGTAGATTACATCGCCAGCATTTGAACCATTACGCTTAATAAGCTCTTCTCTGTCGCCCTCTTTGAGGAATTTATCAATAGGGCCATCAAAAGTAAGGTCATCTCTTACCTTGACATATCCAAGACCCTTCATACCGATTGAAAGAGCAAATTCTTCCATTTTCTTGAACCATTTTTTGCTTTGACCAGCCGCATTAGGAACATTGATTGAACGAACAGTCTTTTTACGGAAAGGAGCAAAATCTGTTTCTTCAAACATATCGCTGATTTCAACAATTACAAGAGGGTTGCGTAAATCAGGCTTGTCAGTACCATATTTCAGCATACTTTCAGCAAATGGGATTCTTGCAAACGGAGGCTTTGAAACCTCTTTATCAGAAAATTTACTGAAGGTTTCATAAAGAACCTCTTCAGCAATATCAAAAACATCCTCCTGAGTAGCAAATGCCATTTCAAAGTCAAGCTGATAGAACTCACCAGGAGAGCGGTCAGCACGAGCATCCTCATCTCTGAAGCAAGGGGCAATCTGGAAATATTTATCAAAACCTGAAACCATAAGAAGCTGTTTGAAAATCTGAGGAGCCTGTGGCAACGCATAAAATTTACCCTTATGCTTACGGCTTGGGATAAGATAATCTCTTGCACCCTCAGGGGAAGATGTAGAAAGAATAGGGGTTTGAATTTCAGTAAATCCCATATCATTCATCTTAGAACGCAGGAAAGTAATAATCTGCGAACGGAGTAAAATATTATTATGAACCTTAGGATTTCTAAGGTCAAGGAAACGATATTTTAATCTTGCTTCTTCATTGGTATTAGTAGAAGTAGTAACTTCAAAAGGAAGAACATTTTTGCACTTACCTAAAACAGTAATATCATTAGTATGAACCTCAACATAACCTGTAGCAATTTTAGGGTTAATAGTTTCAGCATCACGCTTAACGACCTCACCGCCAAGAGTAACAGTACATTCCTTATTTATATTTTTAAGCAAATCATCATTATGGACAACGACCTGTAAAACACCATACTGGTCACGAATATCAAGGAACATAACTCCGCCATGGTCTCTGATATTTTCAACCCAGCCAGCAACTCTTACAGACTGACCAATATTCTCTTCTCTTAATTCACCGCAGGAAACGGTGCGATATTCATTAGCCTTAATCATCTAAAACTATCCTTTCACAGATATTTTTGCCATTCTATAGAATTATACCACAAAAAGCCTTGTCAATCAATATTTTATAAAATTTTTTCCCAATTTTTTGAAAATATTACATCAAATTAAATCAAAAAGGCATTTATCCGCAATCGACTGCGTTAAACACCTTTCTAAATAAAAATACAATTTCTAATCTTTTTTAATTATTAAATTATAATAGTAAGCCTTATTTTTTGCTAATGCCCAACACCATAAATCTAATAATCGGTATTCTTTTTACCAACTCAATCAAAATTGGCAAAATTACTACTGTTCCCAATAAAATAATAATATAATATAATGCAAAAGGTAGCTGTAAATATGTTGTTACCAGATAACCTAAAACTAATACCACAAGATAATGAAGAACATATATATTAAAATTATTTTTTGTCATATACTCTGTAAACTTATTTTTATTATTCAAAAATCTACTGCCCAAGCCCATTATAGATATAATTGAAATCCAAAGATATGTATTTGAGAATATATTATTTAAAATTGCATAATCAGTATAATTCTGTCCATAATAGGCTATTACATAAATTATACCTACAATGATTGATATAAGACCTAATGGAATTGCTATTTTTTCTATCTTTTTAATAAGCTCCTGATTAGAAAAAACATAATATCCAAGCAGCATCATAAATAAATATATTCCAAATCTATATACTGTAATTACTGGTGTATTTAATATAAGTGAGCTTGCCCATACTGGTATTAATAAGGCAAATAATATTGGTAAATTTATTTTTTTGCATAACTGTTCGATTTTATTTTTCTTGTCAATATTATTAATTAATACTATAAGCAATGAACCAAGAAATAGTACATGGCAGAACCACAACGGACCTATTCCCATTAAGCAATATATAAAATATTTGATAAATAACGGTATAGCATCACCATTCCCTCCAAACATATCTGTATATTGTGATGTTATCAAACCTGATACCCAGCCATAAACAAAAATACCAAATATTGACGGCAATAATATTCTTTTCGTTCTATCCTGTATAAATTCCTTTTTAGTTCGTTTTTCTAAGGAATATTTAATTGAAATACCAGAAACTACGAATAGTAAGCACATAAACCATGGATATACAAAAATTAACAAGGAATCACAGACAGGTATGCCTTTCAAATCAATATTTGATATTACACCACTATTATTAAACATATAAATAATATGATAAACTACCACTAAGCATACAGTAATCCACCTTATATTATCCAAATAATTAATCCTCTTACTCATTACTTACACCTCCTAAAATTTCATCGCCTATATTTTCGATAACATTGGATTTAACAAGAGCCATACCTCTTTTTTTATTACATAATATGATAACAGAATCGCCTGGCTTAATATCAAACATCTCTCTTGCTTCCTTTGGAATTACAATTTGTCCTTTTTCTCCTACCTTGCAAATCCCTACATATTTATTTTTTTTCATACTTTTCCCTCCTTCTAATCACACAAATCATACTTTTCATACTTTTCAT
>JAKSRB010000053.1 GCA_024403825.1 Ruminococcus sp.
TTCTGTTAAGCAATTTTGCTTCAACTAAGGTTGTGCCACCACCAGCAAATTGATCCAATACTAAATCTTCTTTTTGTAATGACCACGCTCTAAAAATTCAATAAAACCTTTATCCCTTAAAAACTGTAATTGTTGTCTGATTTTAGCTTCTACATTATGATTGTTTATATGCTTTCTCTGTAATTCGTCAACAAACCTATAAACATCCGTTAAACTAAACTCATCATTATTAATATTATTAATGCAATTTAATACATCTATCATCCAACCTCTTGATTCAATATTTTTCATTTGCAACTTCTTGATTTGTTTATATTTATTTATAACTGTTTTTAAATCACAAATATTACATTCTTTTATTATAGGTATTTTTCCCTGACTTGGAATTTCGCTATATAAAATATTGCAACCAATCCATCCTGCTCGTTTAGCAGTATCAGCCAAAGGCTTTCTTTTTTCAATTATGTCAGGAGTAAAGAAAAACTTTGGTACTAATGTAAGGTTATTTACACGATAATCATTTGAATATTCTAATAACAATAATTCCGGATTGGTGTCACTTGTTATCCTATCAATCATAGTGTAATATGCACCATCATTGATTTTTGTTGTATATCTGCCATTCTTACTTTTTAGTTCAAACACTTCTCCGCAACAATCACAAATCATATCAGCGACTGGTTTATTATTTGCTAAATTAGTTAAATGAGGATTACCACAACAAGGACAATACATATTTTTAATCAACCAATTTTCGCTTATCACTCGTATTTTTTGTGAATTACTTTTATATTTATCAGATAGTTCTTTATCAAAATATAAATCCACTAAAACTCAATCCAATCCGTACAACTATTATCATTTTTATTCTTTACACTTATTTGTTTAAAGGTGACATTACCTGGAGATAAAACAAACTCCTCATTATTATATTTAATTTTCGCAATCTTTATGGCTTCATCAAAATCAGATGCTATAACCTCAAAATCTTGATTTATAACTTCTTCTATCGTTACAATAAATTTTGTTTTTTTACTCAAAATAACGCCTTCTTTATTTTAATCTATAAATGAGCAAAATAACAACTTGCACAATAAATCAAGAAAAATAATCTTGTTTTCAATATAAAATCAGGTTTTAACACCTTTAAATTAGCTTTTTATTTGTGCATTTTAACAACTGATTTGAAATTTGCTCATTTATAGTTTTAATATTATTTAAAATTCACTTCTAAACAGCTATATGTAATAAATGCATTTACTTTATTTATTCTATTACAAAACAAATTGTTTGTTTCTATTTTTAATTAATTACAAAATGCTTCGTTAATAAAAACAAAAGTACTATCATCAATATATTTTTCTATAATTGGTTCACAATATTTTGTGATAGCTGTACCCATATTAGGTGGATAAAACATTCTTATTGTCGGAAGTGATTGTCCTTTACCGCCAGCCCATTTTACAAAAGGTTTTGCAACAGTTGTATTTTCATTTTGGGCAATTTTACTATCAGTTGGTTTTGTGGTATCTTTGGGAATTATCCAAATATTCCCTATTGTTGCAACATTAGGTATTTTATTTTCTTGACATAAAGCAAGTACTTTTCTGTGAGAAATGTTCCATCTCTTAGCAGCTTCGCTTGTTGTCATATATGCAAGCATTCAATCACCTCATATTATCATTGCTTATATTATATTCCAAATCTTAAATAATAGCAATATGAATTATTAATAAAGTATATTCTGAATACTGACATTAACAATTAGGCTATACAAGGTAATTTATTGTAAAAATACTAATATTTCCAAAACAAAAAACAAGCAACAGTTTTCACCATTGCTTGTTTATTATTATCTAAGATAAAGTATCTGCTTTAATTGAAACAAATCAGTTTGTGATTGTCTGCTCTGTATCCTTGTCGAAAATGTGGAGCTTGTCAAGCTCAAATGCAACCTTAATCTTATCACCAGGCTTAGCTGTTGATGTTGGTGCAACTCTTGCTGTTACAGGCATACCTGAAATATTTACATAAAGGTAAATCTCTGCACCCATAAGCTCTGTAACATCTACATTTGCATCAAATAAGCAATTTGATTTTGCAATAAACTCAGGCTCATCGTGTACATGCTCTGGACGAATACCAAATGTAACTTCCTTGCCTACATATTTCTCAAGCTTGCCACCCTGTGCCTTATCAGCTGGTACTGGAATCTTATACTTATCAAAGTTGAGGAGGTACTGTGAGCCATCCTTTGAAAGTGTAGCGTTTACAAAGTTCATCTGTGGTGAACCAATAAATCCTGCAACGAACATATTGCATGGCATATCATAGAGGTGCTGTGGTGTATCAACCTGCTGAATGAAACCGTCTTTCATTACAACGATTCTTGTACCCATTGTCATAGCCTCTGTCTGGTCATGAGTTACATAGATGAAGGTTGTACCTAATCTCTGGTAGAGCTTTGAAATCTCTGTACGCATCTGTGCACGGAGCTTAGCATCAAGGTTTGAAAGAGGCTCGTCAAGTAAGAATACCTTTGGATTACGAACGATAGCACGACCAAGTGCAACACGCTGACGCTGACCACCTGAGAGAGCCTTTGGCTTTCTGTCGAGGTACTGCTCAATGCCAAGAATACGAGCTGCTTCTTCAACTCTGCGTTTGATTTCATCCTTTGGTGTTTTACGGAGCTTGAGTCCGAATGCCATATTATCATATACTGTCATATGTGGATAAAGAGCATAGTTCTGGAATACCATTGCAATATCTCTGTCCTTTGGTGCAACATCGTTTGCAAGCATATCTCCAATATAAAGCTCGCCCTTTGAAATATCTTCAAGACCTGCAATCATTCTGAGGGTTGTTGATTTACCGCAACCTGATGGTCCTACGAGAATAATAAACTCTTTGTCATCAATTTCAAGGTTGAAGTCTGTTACGGCTGTTACTCCGCCGTCATAAATTTTGTAAACATGTGTAAGTTTTACATTAGCCATTTTAAATAACCTCCAATATTCCAATAAAGTAATAACTGCTTTATTACACATCCTATAATAGCACTTTACGCACATTTTTACTATACTGATTTTTACTAAAGTTTTCGCTAATATTTTATTTAAAAATTATATGAGTTAAAATTTTCACGCATATTTTAGTGTAGTTTGCCAACAAGAATTAAACTTTTATCCAAATTTGTCAATAATTTACAGCTTCCTATGGGCAATTTGACATCAAGCTCAAGTCCTCCCATTGCTATCCTTTTCAGATACTCCACCTTCAGACCGCATACGGCAAACATCTTTTTAACCTGATGAAATTTTCCCTCACATATGGTTACTATTCCTGTTTTTTCGTCATCCTCAGATATTTCAAGCCCTGCCGGCTGACATTTTGTGCCGTCTGCAAATATTATTCCCTCTTCAAATTTTTTTATTGTATCAGGAGTAATTTTTCCGTCAAGCCTTGCAAGGTATCGTTTTTCAATATGCTTTCTCGGTGATAATATCTGATGTGCAAATTCTCCGTCATCAGTAATTATCAATAATCCCTCGGTATCCTTGTCGAGCCTGCCTGCCGGAAACAAGCCTTTTCTTTTCATTTCGGCTGGTAATATATCTATAACTGTTTTGTCAAGGTTGTCCTCGGTTGCTGACACCACGCCTGCTGGCTTATTCATCATTATATATACATATTTCTGATAATTCAGAGCTTGTCCCTTTACGGTGAGGCTGTCTGAATTGACATCTGTTTTATAATCAATTTTTTTACAAACCTCACCGTTTACCCTTACTTCTCCGCTTTTTATCAGCTTTTGTACCTCTTTTCGGCTTCCTATCCCCTGAGATACAAGCACTTTATCAAGTCTTTCCATAATTCCTTACATCAAAGGCAGATTGCTCTGCCCATACTCTCCATTTGTAATATGTCCGCCTGCAATTTTGCCCTCACAAACGAGGATGACTGTATATTTATCTGAGTTTTTCAGTTTATATGTGATTTTTTCTGCAATTTTCCCCTTGTACCATTCAAGATTTAATCCAAGTGGCTTTTGTAGCTCGTTGTATTCGTTGTATATATCATTAAATTCTGACGGAATAATTATACTTTCAGAAATTCTTGACTCTGTTTCAACCTTATATCCAAGCAGTTTTAGAAATTCCTGTTCCTGAGCAGGTGCTTCTGCACATATCGAATAGCTTCCAAGCTCATCACAGGTGGCGGTATTTTTAGGATAACTGCCTGATTTTACGGCAGTAATAACCGCAAAGCCTATAATAAATACTATTACAGCTACAGCAATTTTTTTGACAAGACCGAATTTAGCAAGCTTTAAATCACATACAAACATTTTAATAACCTCCGTTTTTCAAATATATATGCGGAGATGATTGCTTTAATGTTTTTTACAATTTAATAATTATAGGTTATTTCTGATTTTACAAGCTTTAAGAATTATCCTTAAGCAAATTTAAAATATCCGCAGGGGTTTCAGCAAATATTTCTGCTCCCTCGCTCTGCATATCGCCTATTGAGCCATAGCCGTATTTTACTCCGATAAAGTCTATATCGCAGAGCCTTGCACCTTTTGCATCAAACCAGGTATCTCCAAGAAGTACGGTGCTTTTGCGGTCTGTTTCTATATCTCCGCCAAGGGCTTTTACTGCGTATGGTATTAAATCCTTTTTATCCTTTCGGCTGCCGTCAAGATTTGAACCGCAGATTGCATCAAAATAATCAGATACTCCAAGATAGTCAATGATTTCTGCTGCAAATGCTTCGTATTTTGATGAGCATACTGCAAGCCTTACTCCGTTGTTTTTTAATTCTGCAAGCACCTCTGCTATGCCGTCATACAGCTTATTAATATATTTTCCTTTGCTGTTATAAAATTCCCGATACAGAACTGAACCCAGCTCACTTTCCTCATCGCTGAATTTGCATAGGTTTTTAAATGTATCTATCAGCGGAGGCCCTATATATAATGTATAGTCATCAAGATTTGGCAATGGCTTGCCAAGTGTGTTTATCGCATATTCAAGAGAGGTTCTTATTCCCTCGGCACTTTCGCTTACTGTTCCGTCAAGGTCAAATAATATATATTTATACTTCATCAAATTTACCGTCTGCTTTCATTTGGAATTTTTCTGCCTTTACACATACTCTTGTATGTGTACCCTTTGCAATTTCTCCCTTTTTATCATATGCAGTTACTTCAAAATTAAAGGTTCTGCCGTCACTATTTATCAGCCTTGCTTCTGCTGTTATCTCGGCTCCGAGTGGGTCAGGGCTTGTATGCTCAATCGAAATCATTGTGCCAACGGTTGTCAATTCCTCGTTGTCAAGCTCAAGGTCTGCTAACTCGGCAGCGGCTCCTTCCATTAAGGCAACAACAGCAGGGGTAGCAAGCACCATAAGACTACCGCTTCCCATAGCTACGGCAAGGTTTTCTTCCTCAACCCTGAGCCTTTTTGTGATTATTTTTTCAGACATAATAATTCCTTTCCTGTTGTGTATTGAAAATTTATATGCTATAATAAGCTTTAAAGCTTACTGATTTAAGCCTTTTTTAATAGTGTAATTGTCATAATTTTCCGAAAACCGACAAATTCTACACTATATAATACTATATATTTTAAATTTAGGCAAGTGACAGCCAAATATATCTGAGGAGAAATTATAAATGAAATTAGGTATTGTGGGTTTACCAAATGTAGGAAAAAGCACACTTTTTAATGCAATAACAAATGCGGGAGCACAAAGTGCAAACTATCCGTTCTGTACTATTGAGCCAAATGTTGGTGTTGTTGCAGTTCCTGACAAGCGACTTGATGTACTTGCAGAAATGTATGACCCTGATAAATATACTCCTGCATCAATCGAATTTGTTGATATTGCAGGACTTGTAAAGGGAGCATCAAAGGGTGAGGGACTTGGAAACAAATTCCTTTCAAATATTCGTGAATGTGATGCTATTGTGCATGTTGTACGCTGTTTTGAAAATGATGATATTATCCATGTAGAGGGAAGCATTGACCCTGCAAGAGATATAGAAACAATTAATCTTGAGCTGATTTTGTCTGATATGGAAATGATTGAACGCAGAATTGACAAGGCAAAAAAGATGCTCAAGGGTGATAAGAAATTCCAGAAGGATATTGACTTTTTCAGCAGAGTGCAGGAGGCACTTGAAAACGGTAAGCCTGCAAGAAGTGTAGAATGTGATGAAGATGAGCAGATAATACTTAATGAGGCTGCATTACTCACAAGCAAGCCAGTAATATATGCGGCAAATATGAGTGAAGATGATTTTTCAAACGGAATTGAAAACAATGCAGGCTACAAGGCAGTGCAGAAGATAGCCGAAGAGGAGCATGCAGGAGTATTGCCGATATGTGCCGAGATAGAAGAGCAGATTGTTGAGATGGACAAGGAAGAAAAGTCAATGTTTCTTGCAGATATGGGACTTGACGAAAGCGGACTTGACAGACTTATTAAGGAATGTTATGCATTGCTCGGACTAATAAGCTACCTTACAGCAGGAAAGCAGGAGGTAAGAGCGTGGACAATAAAAGAGGGAACAAAAGCACCTCAGGCGGCAGGAAAGATACATTCAGATTTTGAGAGAGGATTTATCAGAGCAGAAGTAATAGCATATGATGATTTGGTATCAAACGGAAGTATGACAGCAGCAAAGGAAAAAGGACTTGTCCGCAGTGAGGGCAAGGAGTATGTAATGAAGGACGGAGATGTAGTATTATTCAGATTTAATGTATAATGCTAACGGATTTGTATAGATACATATGATATACAGGCAGTATTAGTCGTGGTTAAGCACAGATTAATACTGCCTGATTTTATTGTTAAAATAGATTTGTGACAGGTGGTTATTTAAATAAAATCCAGCTTATGAATGAATTAACCGTTTGTGGGCATAATAATCAGAAGTACACCACCAGCCTTATTATGTATGCTTTAAATGTTTAAGAATTTCTTAGGTTTTATCGAAAAAATGCTTGACAAACGGACAGTGCTTAATATATAATTATAAATCGTGGGGTAATCTGTATTTATATCCAATATGGGCGGACAGGTTATTGCACAGAATAATTTTTTATTTGTTTTTTGAAAGGAGGAAAACATTAATGCCTACATTTAACCAGTTGGTACGCAAGGGCAGAGAGGTTTCTGAAAAGAAAGCAAAGGCACCTGCACTTTTAAAGGGTTGGAACTCAAAGAAGCGTGTTGCTATTAACCAGAGCTCTCCTCAGAAGAGAGGTGTTTGTACTGCTGTTAAGACTGCTACACCTAAAAAGCCTAACTCAGCTCTTAGAAAAATTGCCAGAGTAAGACTTTCTAACGGTATTGAAGTTAGTTCCTACATCCCAGGTGTTGGCCACAACCTTCAGGAGCATAGCGTTGTTCTTATCCGTGGTGGTCGTGTTAAGGACTTACCAGGTGTGCGTTATCACATCATCCGTGGTACTCTTGATGCTCAGGGTGTAAACGGTCGTATGCAGAGCCGTTCTAAGTACGGTGCAAAGCGTCCAAAGAAAAAATAATTGTAGGAATTGACAATAGCTCTCACACTTAATTTTATTCAGATTTTAAGTTCTGCTATGCGGCAGGAATTTTACATATATTTTTTAATGTCTGTAGAATATCTTGTTGACATACGGGAGCTTGTTGCTTTCGAGTACCTATGATATCTCTATTATTGTGAAGGAGGGAAGCAAAGTGCCAAGAAGAGGTTCTATTGCAAAGCGTGATGTATTACCAGATCCGCTGTATAATTCAAAACTTGTAACTCGTCTTATCAACAATGTAATGTACGACGGCAAAAAGGGCGTTGCTCAGAAGATTGTTTATGGTGCATTTGAAATTATTGCTGAAAAGACAGGTAATAACCCACTTGAGGTTTTTGAGCAGGCTATGGAAAATGTTATGCCTGTTCTCGAGGTTAAGGCTCGCCGTGTAGGTGGTGCCACATACCAGGTTCCTATGGAAGTTCGTCCTGAAAGACGCCAGACACTCGGTCTTCGTTGGATTACAACTTACTCAAGAAACCGCAGTGAAAAGACAATGAAAGAAAGACTTGCAGGAGAAATTATGGATGCCACAAACAGTGCCGGCGGTGCTTTCAAAAAGCGTGAAGACACTCATAAGATGGCTGAAGCTAACAAGGCTTTCGCTCACTACAGATGGTAATCTGATTTTTAACAGGAGGATATTATGCCAAGACAGGTTTCACTTGAAAAAACAAGAAATATCGGTATCATGGCTCACATTGATGCTGGTAAGACAACTACTACAGAGCGTATCCTGTACTATACTGGCGTAAACCATAAAATTGGTGAAACACACGACGGTGCTTCTACTATGGACTGGATGGTTCAGGAGAAGGAGCGTGGTATCACAATCACCTCTGCTGCTACAACTGCTTTCTGGAAAGGAAGCAAGATGCAGTATGACCAGCACAGAATCAACATCATTGATACACCTGGTCACGTTGACTTCACTGTTGAAGTTGAGCGTTCACTTCGTGTTCTTGACGGTTCTGTAACTGTTCTCTGTGCAAAGGGCGGTGTTGAGCCTCAGTCTGAAACCGTATGGCGTCAGGCTGATAACTACGGCGTTCCAAGAATGGTTTATGTTAATAAAATGGACATCATGGGTGCAAACTTCTACCATGTTGTTCAGATGATGAAGGACAGACTTAAATGTAATGCTGTTCCGATTCAGCTTCCAATCGGTTCTGAGATTGAGTTCTCAGGTATCATTGACCTCGTAACTATGAAGGCTGAAATCTATCATAACGAAGATGGTACAGACTATAGTGAAGAGGAAATCCCTGCAGAGATGCAGGACCTCGCTAACGAATATCGTGAAAAGCTTATCGAGTCAGTTGCAGAGCTTGACGAGGAGCTTATGGAAAAATATTTCGGTGGCGAAGAGCTTACAGTTGAAGAAATCAAGAGAGTTATCAGAAAGGCTACTATTGACAACGAAATGGTACCTGTAACCTGCGGTTCTTCTTACCGTAACAAGGGTGTTCAGATGCTCCTTGATGCTATTATAGACTATATGCCAGCTCCAACTGATGTACCTGCTATTAAGGGTATTGACCCTGATTCAGGTGAAGAGGTTGAAAGACCTTCTTCTGACGAAGAGCCATTTGCAGCTCTTGCATTCAAGATTGCAACTGACCCATTCGTAGGTAAGCTCTGTTTCTTCAGAGTTTACTCAGGTAAGGTTGATGCAGGTACTACTGTATATAACTCAGTAAAAGACAATAACGAGCGTATGGGTCGTATTCTCCAGATGCACGCTAACAACAGACAGGATATTGACAATGTTTATGCAGGTGATATTGCTGCTGCTGTTGGTCTTAAGAATACTACAACAGGTGATACTCTCTGTGATGAGAACCATCCTGTAATTCTTGAGTCTATGGAGTTCCCAGAGCCAGTTATTCGTGTTGCTATCGAGCCTAAGACTAAGGCTGGTCAGGAAAAGATGGGTATTGCTCTTGCAAAGCTCGCTGAAGAAGACCCAACATTTAAGGCTTATACTGATGAAGAAACCGGTCAGACAATTATCGCTGGTATGGGTGAGCTTCACCTCGAAATCATCGTTGACAGACTTCTCCGTGAATTTAAGGTTGAAGCTAACATCGGTGCTCCACAGGTTGCTTACAAGGAAACTATCCGCAAGGAAGCTTCTGTTGATGAGAAATATGCTCGTCAGTCTGGTGGTAAGGGTCAGTACGGTCATGTTAAGATTAATGTATTCCCTAACAAGGACAAGGGCTATGAATTTGTAAACAGCATTGTCGGCGGTGCTGTACCTAAGGAATATATTCCTGCTGTTGATCAGGGTATTCAGGGTGCAATGCTCAGCGGTGTTGTTGCTGGCTACAATGTAGTTGATGTTAAGGTTGAGCTTTATGATGGTTCATACCACGAAGTTGACTCATCTGAAATGGCATTTAAGATTGCTGGTTCTATGGCATTCAAGAGTGCTATGAAGAAGGCAGATCCTGTACTCCTTGAGCCTATTATGAAGGTTTCTGTTGTTACACCTGAGGAATATCTCGGTGATGTAATCGGTGACCTTAACTCACGCCGTGGTATGATTCAGTCAATGGAAGCTGATAACGGCGTTCAGAGAGTTATCGCTCATGTTCCACTTTCTGAGATGTTTGGTTACGCAACTGATATGCGTTCAAAGACACAGGGTCGTGGACAGTATGTTATGGAGCCAGATACTTATGCAGAGGTTCCAAGAAACATTGCTGAGAAGATTATGAGCGAAAGAGCTAAAAAAGACTAATTTAAATTAATTAATTTAGCTTAATTTTAAAAAAATGTATTGATTTTTTTGAAAAAAGTTGGTACAATAACTATAAACTATTGTAAATTTTTAATTTACAACATTAAGGAGGAAATTCCCAATGGCAAGAGAAAAATTTGAAAGAAATAAACCACATGTAAACATTGGTACTATTGGTCACGTTGACCATGGTAAGACAACTCTTACTGCTGCTATCACAAAGGTTCTTAACCTTGAAGGTGACGCTGATTTCGTAGATTACGCTAACATCGATAAGGCTCCAGAAGAGAGAGAGCGTGGTATCACAATTAACACAGCTCATGTTGAATATGAAACACCAAACCGTCACTATGCACATGTTGACTGCCCAGGCCATGCTGACTATGTAAAGAACATGATTACTGGTGCTGCTCAGATGGACGGTGCTATCCTCGTTGTATCTGCTGCTGATGGTCCTATGCCACAGACAAGAGAGCATATCCTTCTTTCTCGTCAGGTAGGTGTACCTTACATCGTAGTATTTATGAACAAGACTGACCAGGTTGATGACGAAGAGCTTCTCGAGCTCGTAGAGATGGAAATTCGTGACCTCCTCAACGAGTATGAGTTCCCTGGCGACGATACACCAATCGTAAAGGGTTCAGCTTACATCGCTCTTACAAGCGATTCAAAGGATCCAGCTGCTCCAGAGTATGCTTGCATCCACGAGCTTATGGCTGCTGTTGACGAGTTCATCCCAACTCCTGACCGTAAGGCTGACCTTCCATTCCTTATGCCTGTTGAGGATGTATTCACAATCACAGGTCGTGGTACAGTTGCTACAGGTAGAGTTGAAAGAGGTCAGGTTAAGACTTCAGAAGAAGTTGAAATCGTTGGTCTTACAGATGAGAGAAGAAAAGTTGTTGTTACAGGTCTTGAAATGTTCAGAAAGACTCTTGACTATGCTGAGGCTGGTGACAATGTAGGTGTACTCCTCCGTGGTGTTCAGAGAACTGAAATCCAGAGAGGTCAGGTACTTGCTAAGCCAGGTACAATCAACCCACACACAAAGTTCCGTGGTCAGGTTTATGTTCTTACAAAGGACGAAGGTGGCCGTCATACACCATTCTTCAACAACTATCGTCCACAGTTCTACTTCAGAACAACTGACGTTACAGGTACTATCTCACTTCCAGAGGGTACAGAAATGTGTATGCCTGGCGATAACGTAGAAATGGATGTTGAGCTTATCACTCCAATCGCTATCGAAGTAGGTCTTCGTTTCGCTATCCGTGAAGGTGGTAGAACAGTAGGTTCAGGTGCAGTTATCGCTGTAAACGAATAATTTTAATTATTCCTTGAATATACTATAGAAACTAATTGGCTGTGTAAAATGAAGTTTTATATACTTCATTTTCACAGCCTTTTGTTGTATAAGATTATCAAAATTTCAATTATAAATGCTGTTTTATGAGCAAAAACTACATAACTATTTACAAGAATTTCATCCAATAATTGCAAAATTGTTAAAATTATGAAATTATATTTAACGAGTAATGTACTGTTTATGCAATTTTTTAAAAAAGTTATTGCAAAACACTTGAAAAAATGAAGTTTGTATGATATAATTCATTTGATTGTGTAACTGAATAAGGTGAAACGAAATGGATTTTATGAATTTTTTCAAAGTAAGGACAAATGCAATTTTGTCTATTATTCTGGTTTTCCTCTCAGTTATTATTACTGTGCAGGCAGTTATCTCAGGAAGTGTAATTCGTGCAGGAGAAGTAAATACCGAGGCAATCAATGCTGCAAATATTAACCCAAATTTTGCGAATGGAAGTGCAAAGGGCGTAAAGCTCACCCCTACTCAGGTAGTCACAGCGGAGCCAACAGAAGCACCAACCAAAAAGCCAAAGGATAAAACTGCTGAAACCACTAAGCCTACAGAAGCTACAACCGCACAGGTAACAACGGCAGCATCAGCAACAAGGAAACAGCCGTCAACTACAATAGCACAGACCGCCCAGCTTGCAACAGCGATACCGGTAGATGAACCAGCGGACTATCAGGCTCAATGGGATGCAGGCTATGTAATAGCGATTGATAACCCTGATTTTACTTATCAGACATTTCATATAGAGCTTTCAGATGAGGACAGAGCGTTGCTTGAAAATCTCTGTTATGGAGAGTTTGGCTCAGGTGGATTTGTAGGAGCGGCACTTATAGCACAATGTGTAAAGGATGCAATGTGCTTTGACGGATACACCTCAGTTGCAGAAGTAATCAAGCAATGCCGATATGACGGACCAACAAACAGAGGAACAACCCTTGATTGTCAGCAGGCAGTAACATATGTATTTGATATGGACCATGAGGCAGTACAGCACAGACTATTGTATATGTATAATCCATATCTTGTGGTAAGTACATTCCACGAAAGCCAGAACTATATTCTTACTTATGAAGATGTAAGATTTTTTGACAGATGGAATTACTGATAATTTTAAAAGCATAAAACAAAAAGAGCTGTGAAAGTGGAGTTTAAAAGCTTCACTTTCACAGCTCTCTTTTTATAATCCAAGAAAAGAACAAATCCGAACCCACTACCAATCGGTACAAGGTTCGGATTATTTT